>JAYGDG010000484.1:0-2313 GCA_046583015.1 Pirellulaceae bacterium
GCCGTTTCCTTGGGATCGTTTGCCAGGTCATAGAGTTCCCAGGTCACTTTTTGGGGACCCTTGGTGATGCGATGCAGTTTCCAGTCGCCTGCAATCCAGGCCGCATGTCCGGGAAATTTATTGAGTGCGTGAGCCGGCTTGGGCAACTGCGCCGCTTTTTGGCTGGAAACATGCGGAGGCAAATCTTTCCCCTGTTTTTGAGCGGTCAGTAATTCAGCCATCCAGGCGGCCGATGGCGTGCCAATTCCCCTGGCAGTCGTGTCCCAGAAGCCCATCGAGCGTGGTTGTTGGGACGGTTTGCCATCGATCAGGCCAGTAAGGCTGACGCCGTCGAGTGGTGCCTGGTTTTCTACCTCTGCTCCAGTGATTGCCAGCAGCGTTGGGTAAATGTCACAGGTGTTGCAGCGTTGCTTAGTGATGCGTGGTTGCTTGATGCGGGCTGGCCATTCCAGGATGGCAGGAACCAGCAGGCCGCCTTCATAGACTTTGCCTTTGTTGCCGCGATGGCCACCGGTCGAACCTACTTTCGGCAAGGCGCCATTGTCACTGCAATACCAGAGGATGGTATTGTCACGAATGCCCAGTTCGCCCAGCCCGTTGCGAATCTTACCGAAGGCGCGGTCCATGCCCGTGATCTCACCGTAAAAATGCTGGAGTTTCTCGGGATGGTCACTGTAGTGGGCGCGATCTGCAGCAACTGCCCGATGCGGACTGTGGGGTGAGCCGAACCAGACCACGGCCAGGAAGGGCTGGTCTCCCTTGGTTTGTTCACGCATCCACTTGAGCGAAGCATCGGCGGCCACGATGGAGCTTTCTCCCTTGGTTTGTACAGCCACGCCTTGCTGACTCAGCACGGCGTCATTGTCGTAGAAGTTAGGAGCACTGAGCCAATAGTCGAAACCGTTCTGGCCCGGGTTGGCCAGGCTGGTCTTGCGGACCGATCCCAAGTGCCACTTACCAAAGTGGGCGGTGGTGTAGCCAGCGGCTTTAAGCGCTTCGGCAATAGTCGTTTCTTGTGGTCGCATCGGATAACCCCACTTGAAAACTCCCATCCGATTAGGGTGGCGACCGGTCATCACGCTGGCCCGGGTTGGGGAACAGACGGGAGCGGCGGCATAGAAGCGATCGAATCGCAGCCCAGTGGCGGCTGCCTCATCAAAGTTGGGCGTTTTCAGGTGAGGGTGGCCGTAGTAGGCCATGTCTCCCCAGCCCTGATCATCGGCCATCACAAGCACGATGTTCGGCAAGGACTTGGCGTAAGTGCTGCCGCCGATCAGGGAACAGAGCAAGATGCAGAAGAGCCGTAAGTTCATCAGTTGATTTCCTGTCGAAATGGCCTGGTGTTGTTTCGTTACCCTGCTTTGTATCGTCGCGTGCACTGGAATTCAAGTTGCCCGCCCGTTTACCGGGCGAGCAGTCTGCAAGTTAGCCGGGGTGAGTCAAAAGGGGCCCGTTCGTGCGGGTAGTAGATATTTTTTGTCCGGGAGTTGATACTCAAGACCATGTAGAGAGATGACTGGCCTTTGCAGAGGAGAACGAAGCCGTGCGACTGGCAGGAAAAACAGCGCTCGTCACAGGTGCCGGGCGGGGCATTGGCCGGGGATGTGCCCTGGAGTTGGCCCGTGAAGGGGCCAATTTGGTTATCAATGATCGGCCCGAGAGCCCGGATTTAGAAGCGACGGCGGAGGATATTCGTGCCCTGGGAGTGGAATGCCAGGCCATCGAGCAGGACGTCTTTTCACGAGATGGTTGCGAACGGCTCGTGGCAGCGATCGGGGCGCTCGACATCCTGGTGAGCAATCCTGCCTTTAGTCGTCGGGAAGCTTTTCTTGATTACGACGCCGAGATCTTTGAAAAGACGATCCAGGGAACCCTGGTGAGTGGATTTCACATGGCACAGTTGGTCGCGCGGCAAATGGTCGAGCGGGCGGCAGGCGGGAAGATTGTGTTCATCTCCAGCGTGCAGGCTGAGATGCCGATCGGACTGTGCGTGGCCTACGGGGCAGCCAAGGCTGGCCTTAATCACATGATGCGGACGATCGCGGTTGAACTTTCATCTCATCGTATCAACGTCAATGCCATTGAACCGGGTTGGATCGACACACCGGGTGAACACGTCACGTTCAGTTCGGAAGTCATCGAGGAGCAGGGAAAATTGTTGCCCTGGGGACGACTGGGGACTCCTCAGGACATTGGCCGTGCGGCAGCCTTTCTCTCTTCGGACGACGCGGACTATATTACCGGGTCCGTTTTGGCCGTGGACGGTGGATTTCGCTACAAGGATTGTCGGGTGGAAAACCAGAAGCCTCTGCG
>JAYGDG010000312.1:0-11834 GCA_046583015.1 Pirellulaceae bacterium
ACTTTGAAATCAACAAGACGTTTCTCTTGAAGCCCTTGCATAACGGCGCTATCGTCGAGCCTTTTTACGGTTTCCGTTACATGAGGTTCGCCGACTTCGATCGTCACGATGACTACACACGTTACGACGAGGATGGCAACGTGGTCCCGATTCTGCCAATTAATAACGCGCCGTTGCCAGACGCGGCCTTTGAAGAATTCATTAGCAACCAGGCCACCTTTGAAAACAACCTGGTCGGTGGTCAGCTTGGCTTTCGATATTCCCAGCACCGCAGTCGCTGGCTGCTCTCCGGTGAGGTACGTGCCTTTGCCTTCACCAACCTTCAGAACCTGCACCTGACCGATCTGCGGATTGTCACCGAAGTTGATGTCGGTACTGATAACGACCCGACCAGTGAACAGGCGCAAATCGTTCACACCTACATGGCGGGGAGTGAGTTTGTCTTTGGCGGTGAAATCCGTGCAGAAGCTGCTTACGAAGTCACACGAGACATCTCCCTACGGTTTGGCATGGAATTCCTCGACTTGGCTCAAGGAATTGGTCGCGGCCGCAATGCCGAGCAAAACGACGAAGATGTTCAGCTATTTGGCCTAACGGTTGGTTTTACGGTCAACCGTTAGCTGCCATCCTGGCAAGTCAAGGGTCTCGATCAGTCGGCAGCAACTCCTGCCAGCCGCCCAAGCCAACGTGACTACTTGGGGCGAGTTGGCAGATTTTGCTCAATGCGTTCCTCGACCGCCGATTTCGTTTGTTGCCCGTTACGCAGATAAGCCGGATCAATGCGGCGGAGTTCTTCTGCAACGGCCACGACGGCGGAAATGATCTGCTCTTCACTATGGGTGGCCGTAATAAAGAACCGCAGCCTGGCAGCCGATTCTTCTACCGCAGGATAGAGAATCGGATGGACGCTAATACCTCGCTGGAACAACTGATGTGACAATTGCAGCGTGTGCATTGAATTACCAACAATCACGGGAATGACCGGTGTATCGTGACTCAAACCGGTATTCAAGCCGTGCTCCCTGGCAACTTTCAGGAACAGCCTCGAACGATCTTGCACCGCGGCAACACGTTCGGGTTCTTCTTCCAGCAGTTGCAGAGAGGCGAGTGCCGCTGCTGCGTTGGAAGGTGGCATTCCCACGCTATAAACAAAGCCGGGTGACGTGTACTTCAAGTATTCAACCAACTCTTCGCAACCGGCAATATAGCCTCCACAACTGCCGAGCGATTTACTTAACGTTCCCATCCATAAATCAACATCTCGCGGATCCACTCCACAGTGTTCGCTGATACCGCGACCATGGGTACCCATCGTTCCAATCGAATGTGCTTCGTCAACCATTAAGAAGGTCTTGTGACGTTTCTTGACTTCGATGAAGTGAGGCAGATCCGGGTAATCACCGTCCATACTGTAGACACCCTCGATCACGACCAGCACGCGGCGGTATTCAGACCGCACTTCTTCCAAAATACTATCTAGTTCTTCCCAGTCATTGTGAGCAAATGGTCGTCGTCGCGCACCCGACAGCAAGGCTCCCTGAATAATACTGTTGTGAGACAGTGCATCATGCAAAATCAGATCACCTGCCCCAAAGAGGTGACCGATGGTCGATTCATTCGTGGCGTGGCCTCCCACGTAAAGAATGGCCGCAGGGACCCCGATAAAGTCGGCGATGGCCTGCTCAAGCTGGCCGTGCAGCGGTTTTTCTCCGGCGACCAGTCGACTGGCCGAGACACTTGTCCCGTACTGCTCGATCGCATCCTGGGCAGCCTTCACAACCGTGGGGTCGCCAGACATGCCGAGGTAGTTATAGCTGGAGAAACTCAACATTTCACGACCATCAATCTTGATCGTGTCTCTGGTCGTCGAATCGCTGGGCATAAAAAACGGATTCGGGATACCCGTCGTATCCAGTAAGGATTTATTCTCTTGCAACTTCCGATACTCAGGAAACTTGGCGAACTGGTAATCTTGCTGAGAAATCTCGCTGACCGTCGTCTTGACCCGTCGCGGAGCTGAGTCGGCTTGTGTTGCCGAGAGGTCCCTGGCCAGATCCGGATTCATGTATTCTTGAATTGCCAAAGCAACTTCGCCACAGGTTTCAACTTCCTGCAAAACTTCTTCAGGAAATCGCCCGTCAAAGATCTCTTCCAGCAGGTTAGCAATCTGCATACGTTCCAGTGAGTCGAGTCCCAGCTCGACGGCAATATTCGTATCGACGGTGATCGTCTTGGCACGCTCCTGGGCAACTTCCTGCACCTGTTGAATAACCACGTCCAAGACAGCTGCATCGACAGCCTGGCCCCGGGATTTCGACACCACTGCTGGTGCTTCCAAGGCTGTCTCTTGCGACACGTCCTCGTCCCAGGCAAACCACTGGGCAACGACTGACAACGAATTCTCTATAAAGCAGGTACGGCAGGCATGTCGCTGAATCTTCCCGCTCGATGTCTTCGGGATAGAACCAAATCGCACCAGCACGATACCTTCCGGCGGCACATCATGCTCCAGGGTAACACTCTGCCGAATCGACTCAATCACGTCCGACCAGTCTTTACTGCGCGTTCGCTCCACTTCACCGACAATCACCAATCGTTCGCGCCCTTCCACGTCAACTGCAAAGGCACCTACCGCTCCAGGCTGCAAGCGCTGGCTGGACTGTTCAACCGTCAGTTCAACATCTTGTGGATAACGATTAACACCCCGAATGATAATCAAATCCTTCAATCGTCCTGTAACAAACACTTCGTTATCCTTGATGAATCCCAGGTCACCGGTTCGCAAGTAAGGACCGCCTTCTCCGTCACTAAGCTTGGCTCGAAACGTCTGTTCGGTAACTTCTGAATCATTCCAGTACCCCTGGCCGACACTAGGGCTTGAAACCCAAATTTCTCCCACACGACCAGCAGGCAGTTGCTTGTAAGTATGCGTATCAACAACCACCACTTCTTCATCAGGCAAGATCCGTCCACAACTGACAAGTACGTGAGCGTTGCGATCATCCGGAGCAACCGGCACCACGCGGTGATCGTGAAGCGAGTCCATATCCACGGTCTGCATCACGGGCAATTTATTGCGTTCACTGCCGGTAATAATCAGCGTTGTTTCGGCCATCCCGTAACAGGGATAGAAAGCCTCGGGACGAAATCCTACCTTCGCAAAGCGTTCGGAAAAGCCCTTCAAGGTACTGGCCCGAATGGGCTCTGCACCGTTGAAGGCCAAATCCCAACTGCTCAAATCCAAGCCTTCCATCTCCTCGTCCGTAACTTTGCGCGTGCAAAGATCGTAGGCAAAATTAGGACCACCACTGATCGTAGTGCTATAACGAGTAACCGCTCGCAACCAGCGAACCGGTTTTTGCAGGAAAGCCATTGGCGAAAGCAATATGTCCGGACATCCCGTATACATCGGATTCAAGATTCCGCCCACCAGCCCCATATCATGGTAAGCGGGTAACCAGCTCACCGTGATGGTGCTCCGGGTTGTTTCAAAGCCATGGGAAATCAATGTCAAATTATGCATGATGTTCTGATGCGACAACATCACACCCTTGGGGCGTCCGGTCGATCCGGACGTGTATTGCAAAACTGCCAGATCAGAGTCAGAGAAGTCCGGTCGCTCCCAGCGACTGGCCAAATCCTGGCCAACCTTATCCGTGGCAATCCAATGCAAGCCCTTGAGCAGAGGAGTCTCCTCTAGCAAACCATTGGTTCGCTCGATGACGTCATGCGTTGACAAAGCGCACTTGGCCTGTGCATCAGCGGCAATGGCCTGAATTCGACCCGTGTTCCGATTGCGGCGCATCGGATAGACCGGCACAGCCGTAACACCGGCATACTGACAGGCAAAAAAGGTCTCGACGAATTCAAGACCGGGTGGGAATAGCAATAAAGCTCGCTCACCGTGCATGCCGTTTTCCAGCAAGTGAGCCGCTATCGATCGCGCCCGACGATCTAATTCCCGGTAGGTAAAGCGCACCTCGTCCGTTTCCCCATCACGCAAATAATAATACGCGATTGAATCCGGTGTGTGTTCCCTCCAGTACTGGAGGCAATCAACGAGATTTGTGGTAGGGGGGCGGTAGGGGGCAAGCAAACGGTCGACGTCTAACGTCATTGGTACTTTAGTATCTCCACTGCGACCGTGGTAAGGTGGCATCCCAAGGGTTGAGAACGTCGTCTCGTTACACCAAGATCAACCGAACTATTGACAACCATCAAGATTAACATGCAGAAGCATTCTCGGCAAACGGATTCAGGACAATCCGCTCCCGGCCAACCCGCGATAATCCCTACAGCCGGACTATCTCCTAAAGCCGAGGCTTCCCGGCAGACAAATCGCCTCAAATCCTTACCGTACTCGGCTAAAATAGCGTCCCCTTGTCCTCTCACCGGGGCTCTCCAAATCACCCGGCAGGACGATTTTTTCGGCAGCCGTTTGTGAAAACTCTCGACTGCCTGAAACGCTTACGGGGTAATCGCGATCCGCAAGGCCCCCGGATCAGCCGCCGCTCTAAAAGCCTCTGCGGCATCACTCAACGAATAACTCTCCGTGATCAACTCTGCAAAGGGAAACCGCTGATGATGCTGATCGAGAAATTCCACGGCCGTAACCAGGTCCGCAGGGACATAATTGTGAACCCCTCGGATCGTCAACATGCGACGTACGACATCTTCCATATCCAGCGAGAGTGGTGGTCCAGGAAAGACGCTTCCCAGCAACACCTGCGTTCCACCGATCCGTAATGAATCCAACCCGTGCTGAATTGCCTCAGCCACTCCACAGACGTCGATCGCCACATCCATGCCACGCCCACTCGACACTGCTTGAACAACCTCCGCCAGGGCACTGCCCTGATCATTCGCCAGAACCGTGTGGTCCGCACCAAACTGGTTAGCTCGTGCCAACCGCTCGGGATTAATGTCTGTCACCACGACCGACGCCGCTCCAGCGGCCGATGCCATGGCAGCCGCCGTAAGTCCCAGCATACCGGCTCCCTGGATCAACAGGTGGGATCCCTCCACCGAACCAGCAGTGCGTAATGCTGCCGCAATCGTAGCGGTGGCACAGTTGGCCGGGGTCGCGACGTGCGTTGGAACCTGTTCTGGAACGGGCAACAGTTGCGTGCCTGCTTTGAGATGACAGTATTCGGCCAACCCACCGCTAAACTGGTGCTCCGCTTGAACTTTGCGATGCCCGTACTTGAACAGGCTCAAACACTTCTGCGGTAACTGGTGCTGACAAAAAAAACACTCCCCGCAATGGGCCACCACGGACCATGTCACCCGCTGCCCAAGCTCAATGGTTGCCCCGTTAATTGCGGATACCGTGGAGCCGGCCCCCAGAGCCACCACTTCGCCGAGGATTTCATGTCCCAAAATGGTCGGAACAGGTGTCTCACGGCGCCCGCTAAAGGTGTGAACGTCACTTCCACAGATCGTACAACAGAGCACCCGGACCAGTACCTCCTGATCCTGCAACTCTGGCAACGAAAACTGTTGTGGTTCCAGTGGCTGCTCAGGCCCTTGAAAAACCATCGCCACGGCCGTCTCTGGAATTTCCGCTGGAGACATCAATCACCCGCCTCAAAAAGAACACCAATTTCCTGGCACGGCACCTTCGCTACCAGGGAAATGAAAACGTCTTCGTGTACGTCATCCACTTTACCGCTTCAATCACCCCTTCCTTGACACCCAATCCTGAATCCTTGATCCCGCCAAAGGGCGAACTTTCGATCCGGTATCCCGGAACCTCATTGATATTTACCGTACCCGTGCGCAATTCGCGAATCGCGCGGGTAGCCGCCTCGAGATCGCGGGTCACCACGCCAGCCGAGAGTCCGTAGGCAGTACTGTTGGCTAATTGGATTGCATCCGAGAGATCTTCAACCTCCATCACCGGTGCTAACGGACCAAATGATTCGTGGACCACCATCCGCGCATCCCGTGGCACGCCTCTCAGGACAGTTGGCTGCAGTTGGGCGCCCCGTCTCTGACCTCCGCATAACACCTGGGCACCGGCAGCCACGGCCTCCTGGATTACCGTTTCCAGATATTGAGCAGCCGCCTCATCGATTACAGTCCCGATCAGGGTCTCTTCGTCCGACGGATCACCACAGACAAAGTCCTTAGCTTGAGCGACCAGCGCCTCGGTAAATGGCTCAGCGATCTCGCGGTGCACAAGGATCCGCTTGACGGCAGTACAGCGCTGACCGGAATTGCGGAAACAACCTTGCGTAGCCAAATTGACAGCCAACTCAAGATCCGCATCCGCTAGGACAATCAAGGGGCTGTTGCCACCTAATTCGAGACAAAGTTTCTTATACCCGGCAGTTTCCGCAATCTCTTTACCCACTGCGACGCTTCCGGTAAAGGAAACCAGTTCAACACGGGGATCCCGTACTAACGGTCGAACCACTTCATCGATGGGACCGACCAGGACACTTAACATGGCTCCCGGTAAGCCCGCTTCGTAAAGAAGTTCGGCAAATCGAATGGCTGTCAGGGGAGTTTTCTCGGATGGCTTAAGGATGACCGGAGCCCCCGCTGCCAGGGCGGGTCCGAGTTTGTGGACAACTTGATTCAACGGGTGATTAAAAGGTGTGATGGCAGCGACCAGTTTCAGTGGCTCCCGCAGCGTAAAGATCTTGCGTTGTTTCCCCTGTGCGGTCAGGTCACAGGAAAAAATCTGGCCATCGTCACGCAAAGCTTCCATGCCAGAAAACTGCAACACGTCCTGAGCACGACCAACTTCATATCGTGTTTCTCGCATACACAGACCCGCTTCCCAGCGAATCAACTGGGCAAATTCTTCAGCGCGGCTGGCCAGCAACTGACGCGCTGTCTCAAGAATCTGCTGGCGATCATGACGAGTCAGGGCGGCAGCGCTCGCATCGGCTGCCACGATGGCCTGCTCTAACTGGGCAGGTGTCACGTTGGCAACGCTACCGACACGCTGCCCGGAATAGGGATCAAAGACCTCCAGCACGTCCGAAGATTCAACCGGTACGCCAGCGATGTAGCTGGGCAAGTCTCCCGTTAAGGCTGGCAACTGGGTGGAACTCATCGATCACTTCCATTGCAGGTAAAATCAAAGATATCGTAATTTCGAGGGTCACCCTCCGCCAACTGCCGATACGCTGCGCTCAGTGGTCGCGACAGGACCATCGGCACCATCTCTTCGTAACGCCCACCATGGGAACGCAGTCCCGACTGCAGGTTACTTAAATCGTGATCTTCCGGCGTCCGCCCCAGGACCCAATTGCGACCGGCCAGGACCGTCAAGTCACCAATCCGATCCGCTGGCAACTCCAGTTTACAGGCAGCCAACTGGCGGTCATAGACTTCGCTGACTCCGGACAAGCCCCACAACCATTGCGAAATTTCGTCCCGTCGGCCGCTATCCTCCAAATGGACCATCACCAACGATCCGAAAGCTCCGTGATGAACGACGTAGGGATCGGTGATGGGACAAATCACCTTGATGCCATTACCAAACTGTTCTTTCAAGACTGTTTCCAGGTAAATCACCTGCGGGTTACCGGCGAGGTCGTTCTTGGCATTCATGCCATGGTCTGCGGTAATCCCTAACACGCATCCAAGTTCGAGCAGACGTCCAATCTGCTCATCGATGGCCTCGTAGAAATCCAACGAGGGCTGCTGATGGGGGGCAAATTTATGTTGCATGTAGTCGGTCAGTGACAGGTAGAGAAAATCTGCCATCTGCTGCTCTACCAGTGCCACGCCGGCCTGCAACACAAACAGGCTGGCCTCGGCACTGTAAATCTCCGGCACCGGTTGCCCAACGAGCGCTGGTACGTTTTCAATACCATGGGTCGGAAGGGCGGCCTGGTCTGCCTTCTCTGAAGAAAAGGCAATCCCTGTCAAACCACTGGACAAAATATCCCTGAGTTTTTCCTTGGCCGTTACCATGGCCACTTTACGCCCGTGAGTCGATGCTGCGGCCAACAGGGTTTCACATCTTAAGAAGCGAGCTGAATTCATCATCACTTCTTCACCCGACTCCGGGTCAAGGAAGAAGTTCCCAGAAATCCCAGTCACTGCCGGAGAAACGCCGGTCACGATGCAAGCATTATTCACGTTGGTAAACGAGGGTAAGGCACCACGTACCAGGCCGCGATATCCAGCACTTATCATGGCGGCCAACCGAGGCATGCGATCAGCCAGCAGCGACTCATTCAAATACTCTTCGGCGCAGCCGTCGATACAGATGACTGCCAGCGGCTGTGGTGGTGGCTGATAAGTTCGTTCGTGGACCACGAACGGTTGAGTTGAAAAGCTACCTTGTTGACCAGACACTCGAGACTACATCCTTACCAGGAAAAACAAAGCGATACGATTGCAGCCACTGATTGTATCAAAACAACTCGGCAATCGGTCGACCCTGCTCAAGAATTAATCGGGGTCGCTGCAGAACATCCTCTACCATAGCTCGCGGGTTAATCCCCAGTCCAGCATACATGGTAGCGGCTACATCGGCAGGCGAAATGGGTCGCGTCAGCGGTTCTGCCGCATGATGATCGGTCGCCCCAATGACTTGACCGCCGCGCACCCCGCCACCGGTAAAGAAAATGGAGCCAGCCGCTCCCCAGTGGTCACGTCCACCCCGCGGATTGATCTTGGGGGTTCGGCCAAATTCCGTCAGGAAGACCACCATCGTGCGTTCCAGCATACCGCGTGTTTCCAGGTCGGAGACCAAAGCAGCAAAGGCCCGATCCATGCCAGCCAGGTGATAGCCACGTTTGCACATCTGCTGAATGGGCGGATGATTCTGAGAGGGTGCGTTATGATTATCCCACACGTTGCCATAATCGGAATCGTAACCGTAATCAACCATGACGAAGCGGGCACCCGCTTCGACCAGGCGGCGGGCCATCAAGCAGCGGCCACCAATCTTGGTTCGACCATAAGCATCCCGCAGCTGATCTGTTTCCTGGCTCACTTCGAAAGCCGTACGAATCTTTGGTGTATTGAGCAACTGGAGCGCATCCTGGTACTTGCGCTCCAGCGAGACCAATGCACCCTGGCTCTCCAGTTGTCGCAAAGCCTGATCGAATTGTTGTCGCAAGCGGGCCCGCCGATTCAGCCGAGCCAGCGGAACTTCATTCGTGAGCGAAAGGGATCGTGGTGTTAACTGCTCCTTGATCTCAGGCGATGGATTGTCCAACTTCTCACTCACCGTGAAATCAGGTTCAGTCGGCAAACCGCCGAGGCAATAGGGAACATACTGCTGACCCAGCCAGCCACCTACAAACAGGTTGTGCGGAGGTGGCCCTGGACGGGTAATACCCGGTACCGCGATATAACCCGGCAGCCCGGCCCGTGGACCTTGTAAACGGGAAACAACCGAACCAACATTCGGCTCCGTGAATAACTCGTTGCGCCCTACCTTGTGACCTGAGAGCGTGTACGCCTGACTCATCAAATGATCATTACTGTCATGCGAATAGCTTCGTACCAGCGCCAGCTTGTCCGCGATCGATGCTAATCGAGGAATCGTTTCGCAGAAGCGAACGCCCGGCAACGACGTAGCAATGTCATGTAACTCTCCGCGAACCTCGACCGGTGCAGCTGGCTTGGGGTCAAAAGAATCAATATGCGTGACGCCACCGGCCATCCATAACAGGATCACCGAATCGGCTCCTCGCCAGCCGGCCAGCGACGACTTACGTGGCTCAGCGGCAGTTAACAACTCAGCCGCTGGCAAGGCTGTGGCCGCCACACTCAGTGACCCAACACGCAACAGGTCACGGCGCGTAAGAATACTCGCCAACGTCACTGCACCGTCGTTTACCGGTCGACTCTTCATGCCGCTTCCCATTATCGAGATCACTGGTGGCTAATTATCAGCCATTTAGCTATCGACAACAAGTGAATTTTGGCGCGCAAAAAAATGGCGGAAGTGTATGGGAATCGAACCCACCAACCGCACGGTTTACGTACGGCTCAGCGGTTTTGAAGACCGTGGCCACCACCAGGTGTACAAACACTTCCCCCGGTTTGCGAGCCTTACAGGGTAACGGCAACTTCCACCGCACAACCCTAGTAGCCCACTGCAAACGAGAATAGTTCAAAAATAGGGTGTGGGCTAGACGTGCAATGGGAACCGCTCCACCCGGCAGGTCAGGAAAAGTCGTCTCTCAAACCGCTATCGGCACCCCCTCTTTCGAGTGGTTATGTTAGCCATTTCAGTCTGTTTCGACTCGAAAATGTCAATCTGTAGGGATTTGGTTAACTTTGCGGCCTAAATGGCGACGAATAAGTGGGACAAGGGTCGACGACTCTCCTTGTCGGTGACTTGCTGCGCAAATCGAAGGCCATCGCCCGTGATTTCAAGGATGGAACTGGTGTGATACGACTTGCTGTCCAACGCCCGCTGCTGACTGTTGTCATGGCTTTATTGACCGTGGTTCTTGGTGTCTTTACTTACAACAAGATCCCGGCTGATCTGTTGCCTCAATTCAACACCCCGGCCGTCCAAATTGTCACGTTTTATCCGGGGATGCCTGCGGAGGTGATGGAAAAGGACATCATGAGTCGTCTGCAGCGTTGGACGGGTCAATCGGTGGGCATCGAGCACCAGGAGGCAACCGCGATGCAGGGAGTCTGCATCGTGAAGGACTTCTTTCGGGAAGACATTTCGATGGACACGGCCATGGCTCAGGTTACCAGCTATGCCATGAGCGACATGTTTTATCTGCCGCCCGGGACGATCCCACCGATGATCATGCCTTTTGATCCCACGGCATCTGTTCCACTCTGCCTGGTGGTGGTCTCGAATCCCCAGATGAACGAGCAGGAACTTTACGACATAGCTTACTACGAATTACGCAACAAGTTGCAATCGATCCAGGGGGTGATTGCACCGGCGGTATACGGTGGCAAGCTACGTCGCATCCTGGCCTACGTCGACCGGGAAAAGCTGGAAGCGCTCAATTTATCCTTGATGGATGTTCAGCGTGCTTTACTGAAACAAAATGTTTTGATTCCAGCGGGCAGCATTAAGATTGGCGACCAAGACTTGCAGATCTTCACCAATGCCATTCCGGAGAAGATCGAGGAGTTGAACTACACGCCGATTAAGACAGCCGACAATGGACAACCCGTGTTGATGCGAGATGTCGGTGAAGTACGTAACTCTTCTCAGATCCAAACCAACATTGTCCGCATCAACGGGCAACGCCAGGTCTACATTCCGATCTATCGTCAGCCAGGCGCCAACACGATCGAAATCATTGATCAAATCAAGAAACAACTGGCAACCATTCTGGTTCGACTTAAAACCGAGCGAGCGGAAGATCCCAAGATGAAAGACCTCGTCTTGAGCGCCGCGATGGACCAGTCGATTGGTGTCCGCGAGAGCATTTCGGGGCTTCAGTTAGCAGCCCTTTTAGGAGCGGTCTTAGCGGGCGGAGTTGTATTTCTTTTCTTGCGCAGCCTTCGCTTAACCTTCATTATCGTATTAGCGATTCCGCTGGCCGTCCTGGCCGCCATCGTTGGCCTGTATTTCAGTGGCGACACCATCAATGCCATGACATTAGGGGGACTGGCACTGGCCATCGGCATTCTGGTCGACCAGTCAATCGTGGTGCTGGAAAACATCGTGCGCCACGTCCACATGGGCAAAGATCCCCATCAAGCTGCCCTGGACGGAACGCGTGAAGTCATGATTCCAATCCTGGTATCGACGATCACGTTTGCGGTGGTCTTCTTCCCGGTAGTCTTCCTGTCGGGGTTAGCCAAGTTCTTGTTTACTCCCCTGGCGATTGCAGCCAGCATCGCGATTCTCGCTTCCTACATCATTTCCATAACCC
>JAYGDG010000541.1:0-2398 GCA_046583015.1 Pirellulaceae bacterium
TTCTTTCCAAAGCGGGTTGTAATATGGGAGCTTGTCATGCGAGCCAGTATGGTAAAGGTGGTTTTAAATTATCCGTATTTGGTTTCGAGCCGTCCAAGGATTGGACAGCGATTGTCCGAGATCAACTCCAACGGAGGATTAACTTTGTACAGCCCGAGAACAGTCTGTTGCTTCTCAAACCAACGATGCAAGTTCCTCATCAGGGTGGTTTGCGACTAAAAAAAGGATCCGTTGACTACCAGTTGTTGTTGGCCTGGCTCAAGTCCGGAGCAGCTAAACCTGACAGTAAAGCCCCGGCAGTCACCGATTTAAAGGTAACTCCAGCTCACCGTGTGATCGATGTGAACGATCGGCAGCAGTTGCAGGTGATTGCTACCTATGCGGATGAAAGCATCCGCGATGTGACCGCCTTAGCGCAGTACGATTCCATGGACGAAGGGTTGATGGCTGTTGATCGGAATGGCCACGTGACGATTCTAGCAACTGGGCAAGCGCCCATTATGGTTCGTTTCGAGGAACAGGTTGCGATTTCGACCTTCGTGATTCCCTACGGAATGAAAACAGAACTGGCAGGCTGGAAGTCCAAAAACTATGTTGATGAAGCGGCGGTGAACAAGTTTCGAGAATTGGGTCTTGAACCTTCGCCACTTTGCAATGATTCAACTTTTCTCCGCCGCGCATTCTTGGACTGTATCGGTTCCTTGCCGACGATTGCTGAGACGAAACAGTTTTTAAACTCGAAAGATGCAAACAAGAGAGAACAACTGGTCGATCGGTTGTTGGGTCTGACGGGCGATCCGAAGCTCGATATTTATAACGATCGGTATGCTTCGTATTGGACACTGAAATGGTCCGATCTGATTCGCAACAGCACGGACAACTTGGGTGAACAGGGGATGTGGGCGCTGCACAACTGGATTCGCGAATCGATGCGAACGAACAAGCCGTTTGATCAGTTTGTTCGTGAGTTGGTGACGGCCAAGGGTTCGATTTACATGAACGGACCGGCGAATTATTTTCGCATCAACAGTAAGACGGAAGCGCTCACCGAAGCGACCAGCCAGTTATTTCTAGGTATACGGCTCGAATGTGCTAAGTGCCATCATCATCCTTTCGAAGAATATAGCCAGGGTGATTACTACGGGCTGTCGGCTTTCTTTTCGCGAGTTGCCTTGAAAGGCAGCCAGGAATTTGGCCTCTTTGGAAGAGAACAGGTCGTGGTGGTGAAGTCTTCCGGAGATGTCAAACATCCCAAGACCGGCAAAACCCTGTTACCGACACCACTGGGTGGTGAACCCGAGGATCATCCGCTGGACCGACGCATTCCTCTCGCCAAGTGGCTCACCTCCAAGGAGAACAAGTGGTTTGCCCAGGCGGTTACGAATCGTTATGTCGGCTATTTGCTTGGACGGGGCCTGGTCCATCCGGTTGATGACCTCCGCAGTACGAATCCGGCCAGCAACGTGGCGATGATGGACGCTCTTACTGCCGATCTGGTTAAACATCAGTTCGACTTGAAACACCTAATCCGGACCATCATGGTGTCGCGTTTGTACCAGTTGGAAAGTACACCGACAAAACAAAACGCATCGGATCAGCGATTCTATAGTCACTATCATGTCAAGCGACTGGCTGCTGAACCGCTACTGGATGCTATCGACCAGGTGACGGGAGTGAAGACTAAGTTTAAGGCCCTGCCGCTAGGAACCCGTGCGATCGATTTACCGGACACGAATTATCCAAATTATTTTCTTCGTACCTTCGGAAAACCAAAGCGTGTTAGCGTTTGTGAATGTGAACGGTCTCCCGACGAAAACCTGGGGCAAGCACTCCATACGCTTAACGGAGATACCATTGCCAATAAGATCACTGACAAAAATGGCCGACTAGCCAAGCTGATCGAGGCCAAGAAAGAACACGCGGAAATTGTTGACGAGATTTTCCTGGCGGCATTGTGTCGATATCCTAACGACGAGGAAAAGAAAGCCTGCAAAGAGATCGTGGATCAGGCCGCCATGCCGTTGGAAGGCTACCAGGATGTGATGTGGGCGATCCTCAACCTCAAACGGTTTATTTTTGTTCATTAAACGAGAAATCATGAATCTCCGGAACGTAACACGACGACACGCAGCATGCCTGTTGAGCATGGTGTTGACCGGTTGCTTGGCTTCCCAGGTGAGTGTTGGACAAACGCCTTACCCGATGGTGATGAGCCTGGAACCCGTGGCAGCGCAACAGGGTCAATCTTCCGAACACACCGTTCGCTCGCGCTATAACATGTTTGGCGCCTACCGCGTGCTGGTTTCCGGCACTGGGGTGAGCGGCGAAGTAGTGCCGCCGGAACCGCCACCAGAGAAAAAAGAAGAAGCCAAGAAGGAAGAGAAGCCAGCAGAGAAGG
>JAYGDG010000544.1:0-9973 GCA_046583015.1 Pirellulaceae bacterium
AGGTGACACCTTCCTGGGAAAAATCGGCATGCAACAGTTTGACATGTTCATTCTGTTTTCGGCAAACGGTGGGGCAAGAAGCGAAAAAGAAACTCGCGATCCAAACCTGACCCTGTAACTGTTCACTGTGGAACGGTTCATTGGTCCGGCGGGTCAATGTAAAGTCTTGTAGCCACTGCTGATCACTATCAGCAGGCAACTGCAAGTACTCCTCGCCAACCTTCTCGATCGTAACCGGATCCTCCTGGAAATATCGCCAGCTGACTACCAGGATCGTCCCCCCGGAAAAGACCAGCAACAAGGCAATCCAAAAGACCAACACACGGTTCACAGTAAATCTCCTGATGTACGTCGCCGCGAGACTCTACAAGCGAGTGTAAAAGCCAGTACCAGGACCAACAAGATGACGGCCAGGGCAGTCGGCAAGGAGGGAAACCAAATCTTTGTGCCCGTAGGCGGACCGGATAATAATTCATGCAGGGGAGCCACTATGTAGGTCAACGGATTACAACGCATCACCCAGTGAAGTGCCTGCTGACCAAAACCGGTTCCACTGGTAAGCGCGGGTACGGGAAAAAAAGAACCTGACAACAGCCACATCGGCATGAGGACCAGGTTCATCACCGCGTGAAACCCCTGAATCGACTCCATGTTCCAGGCCATCACGAATCCCATGGACGTCATCGCCAAGGCCCCCAGCAACAGCACCCCTATCATGCTCAAGGCCTTCAGCCAACTGACGTCAACGTCCAATGTCAGCACCAGGACCAGGCACAAGGCAACTTGTACCCAGGCAATCAAGGTCGCTCCCAGGATCTTCCCCAGCACCATGGCCCAGGGAGGAACGGGCGAAACCAGTACCGACTGAAGAAATCCCTCGCCACGGTCCTGGATAATCGATATCGAGGAAAAAATAGCCGTAAACATCAGGATTAAAACCAGCGTTCCCGGAAAAAAATACTCGCGGAACGAAGGCCCGTCGGCTGCTACCTGAAAACTCTGGTGTAAACCGGTCCCAAATAACAACCAGAACAACAAGGGAGTCCCGATGGCAGCCACGACACGATTGCGCTGTCGAAAAAATCGCACAAATTCTCGCCAGCTCAAGACGTAAACCACCAGCCACGGGCGCAGGCGTCTCACCCCTGGAGATGTAGTGGCAGGGCTTTCTTGGGCTACATCATTCATGCCTGGTCCTCGTCGTCGGTTGCCACCGCCTGGAATTGATGTCCCGTTTTCTGAATAAAAACATCTTCCAAGGTAGGTTTTCCCCAGGTCATCGAGTCAATTTGTTGCTGGAACTCTCCCTTGAGCAGGTCCCAGAGGGAATCATCTTCGGACTGTGGCAACCGTAATCGACCATCGACCAGCGCTGCCTGGAGACCAAGTTGAGTTTCAATACGATCTCTTAACTGCTGAGGGTTGCTACAGCGAATGGTAATCTGATCTCCACCCAGCTGACTGCGCAAGGCATCCGGCGAGTCTAACGCCACCAGGTCACCCTGGTGCAAGATGCCAATTCGATCCGCCCGATCGCCTTCTTCCAGCAGATGCGTCGTCATCACCACCGTCAGCCCATACTCATCCTGCAACTGCCGCAAGTAATTCCAGAAATCGCTGCGTGCTGCCGGATCCAGCCCGGTGCTTGGTTCATCTAGCAACAACAACTCGGGACGGTGAATCAGGCTCTTGGCCAGTTCGACGCGGCGTTGCAGTCCCCCCGACAGGGTCTCCACCAGGTCACCGGCCCGATCTTCCAGGCCCAGTTGCGAGAGCACCTCTTGCTGACGCGCAACCAGTTCAGCCCCGCTTAACCCATACAAGGCAGCCTGGCAACGAATGTTCTCTGCCACTGTCAGCTTGCGATCCAGGCTCGACGCCTGGAAGACAACTCCCAGCCGATGCCTCACTGCATCGGCTTGTTGCATCAGGCAAGTTCCCAGCACCTGGACTGATCCCTGTTGCACGGGAACCAGCGTTGACAGCACTCGAAACAAAGTCGTCTTGCCGCTCCCATTGGGCCCCAGGAAGGCAAAGACTTCACCTGCCTGGATCTGGAAGGAAACCTCCCGCAGCGCGACACGCGTTGAGTACTGGTAACTCAACTGCTGAACGTCAATCACCGACTGCCCATTCATGCCTGCGGCCTTTGCAGTAAATCAAACCTGAAACGATCCCGACAACTCAAACAATTACGGACCGTGTTGCTCGTCATCTGATTCATGAGAATCCTCAGCAGAACCAGCATGTGAATGCTCACCATGCCCGAGCGACTCGTCGTACTGCTCTGCCTTGGACGTGTGTAACAAACGCTCTTCCGAGTAATTGTGGCCCCGCCGCCCGACATCTGGAACCAGCATAAAGACCAGGAAGACACTCATCATACTCGCCGGGATGGTAAGTACCCATTTCCAATTGGCCTCCCACAACAGGTGCATAAAGAACATGATCACCAGCAAGGCCTTGCCGCAGGAGATGGCCATCATGAGGGCCCAGGCAATTTTCTTATGGGTTGTCATCAGATCTGAACTGCCGACAGCGAAAGAGAGCGCCGTCAAGACGCAGAGGACGCCAAATACCATCAGGTACAGCCGAACTCCGCCATGAGCATGGTCATCATGATCGGCTGCGTGCTGTGAATCGTCGGTCGTTTCAGTGGTTTCTGTCATAGTTTATCCAGTTTCAACGATCCTTGATGATCGAAGTCACTGACTCTCGATCGCTGCTCTGTACAACAGCTAGAACAAGTAGAGTAAGGGAAACAAGAAGATCCAAACCAGGTCAACAAAGTGCCAGTAGAGTCCAATATTCTCAACGAGACCTGCCTTGGCCGGTCCCAGGTTCAACGGCAACATCAACGCAAAAGCGATCAGTCCTATCAAAACGTGAAGCGCATGGAAACCGGTGAGCAGGAAGTAAGTGCTGGCCCACATATTACCACTGGGAATATAGATCGGCAGCTTGAGCCCGTGGTGATCCTCATTGAGACCAAGCCCCTCGTGATTCATCGCCTTCAAAACCTGCTGGCAGTTTCTCAGACCACCGCTCTCGGTCTGAATCAATTTCAGTTGAGCGGTTTCCTCGACCGTGAGTTGCCCTGTTCTAGCGTCCAGTTTCTGCTGGTTAGCCTGAACCTCTTTCAACTGCTTGTCGATCAACTGCTGACGCAACTCGATTTGTTGATGCGCATATTTCTCGTAGCGGTGCAAGGGATAGATGTCATAGCTGAGGGCTAAAATAGCTCCCTCATCATTGGTTTTGGCAACATGCACTTCCGTCCAGCGAACCAGGCTCAACAGTTTCCTGTTCAAGTCCTGGTCCTCATCGGATAAATCTGTTCTCTCCAGGCCTTTCAAGCGAGCTCTTATAGCAGCCACGTAGTAGACATCTGCCCGATCATAAATCTGGCTGTGTGGCTGCGCTGGATAAATCCCGTGCTCAAACTTGGACTTGTACTCATAAGCTTTGACGCCCAAGAACACGCTGCCCAGGACAAACGTGACAATCATCCACAATTTGGCGGACCCGGTTTTATTTGACTTGGCCGCTTCCAACGCCAGCACGATCGAAACACTGGAGCAAATCAAGACGAACGTATTAAAAGCGCCAATGGTCTCTTTCACATGAACATCGTGAGGCGTGGGCCAGGTTCCCGCCGGGGCCCCAAATCGCAACACGATATAGGTACCAATGAGTCCGGCAAAGAACATGATTTCCGTCGACAAGAACAGCCATAAACAAACCTTACCGTTGCGCAACGGCAGGCAAGGTTCGTATTCCAATTGAATATGACCGTGATGATCGTCGTGATGTGTATCAGCGTCTGTCATGGTAAGCACTAGGGAACTAAAGTTGACACGACCAGCAGGATCAGTAGCGCTGGCAGATAGACCAGTGTCGCTCTTAATAATCCTCGAGCCGTGTGGTTATTTAAATGAAGCAAAAATCGGACTGCAAATATTAACTGAACCAAACCTAATACAAAGGCCACCGTCAAATAGTAACCCGCAACCGTCACGGGCAAATACAAGGCGGGAACAAAACTAATCGGTAACAATGCCAGGGCTCCCAGCACTGACTGGACTGCGGCCCGTCGTCCGGTGGCATCGACCACGGTCCACATCTTGATGCCCGCCTGCCGATACTGGTCACGGTAGATCCAGGCAATCGCCATAAAATGGGGGAACTGCCACAAGAACAACAAGACCAACAGGCTCCAGGCACGCACATCTTGCCAGGGCAACTGGCTCGTACTGACAGCCGCCCAACCCATCCAGACCGGTAACGCGCCAGAGATGGCACCAACCAGGGTGTTATGGGGCGTGCGAATTTTCAAGGGCGTGTAAGCAAAACCATAAACGGCCCAGGTCAGCAGACCGAGCAGGGCCGTTAACGGATTCACTTGCCAGGCCAGTTGGGCCAGGCCCAAGACCACGGTCAACACCGCAAATCCCAGCACTTGAATACCCGACATGCGTCCTGCTGGCAACGGCCGGTCGGAGGTCCGCTCCATGCGACTGTCTGTGTCTCGTTCAAACCACTGGTTCAAAGCACTGGCACTGGCCGCAATCCAGGCCGTGCCCAGGAGCGTATGCAACATCAGCCAGGGATTCAACTGACCCCAACTGGCCAGGTAAGCCGAGGCCGCCACCACCACCAGCACCAGTAGTGAAATACGGGGACGCGTCAGTTCGAGGTAGTCCTTCCACCGTCCCAGTCCCTGTGCCGTCCGCGCTTCAACTGTCAGCGTGCTGATGCTCATGATGCCACTTGCTCCCATCTTGAGTACCCGCTGGCCAACAACAGGCAGATCAATTGATTCGCGGTCACCGACGACTTACGGGTGACTGTTTTTTCAGGAGCCGACTGGATCGTTCGCAACACCACAACCACTGCCAATGCTAAGACGAGGGAACCGGTCGCCACATGAGCAGTCACCGTCATCGCCTGCAACATGCTCTGGGCCTGCACCGTGTAGCCGGCAAACAGGCTGTACTCACTCAGCCCCCAAGGCCAACCATATTGCAAAACCCAACTGGCCGGGCCCAAAATTATCTGCAGCAGGATCAGGGCCAACAGCGCCAAAACTGGTTTTCGCAGTGAAGCGGCAAGCTGACGGTGACGACTTGCCCAAACCAGCAACCCGACATGAACAACCACCACAACGGCCATCAGCAAATGAAAGCTAAACAGCACGCGAAATGTCGAGGGCAGGGTTTCTGCTGCCACATGTCGCACCTGTGCGCCGATGATTAACTGCCCATAAACCAGCATAGTCGTTAAGATGGCCAAGCGCCGCACGCGAAGCATTAGCGCCAGTTGGTCATCCGCTGCCAGCAACGTGTTGTTTGACTCGGGCAATCTCCAGGCGCGCGAGGTAAAGACAGCCATGGCACAGGCGAAAGCAAAAAAGAGTGGTCCCAAACAACCGTGAACCAGGGCCAGCGTTCTTTCATTCAGTAAAACGCGAGCTCCACCGAGACAACCCTGCAGAATGACCAGCCCCAGTGCCAGCAAGGCCAACCGTTTCATCCAGCGCCGCTGATCTTGCCGCATCACGGAAACAAGCAAGCCGATCGTCAGCAGTCCAACCAGGGCGCCCAGCAAACGGTGCCCGTGTTCGATAAACAAGTCCCAAGGCCCAAAAAACCAGGTTGTCCAGGGATACGCGAACAGGTTATAGCCAAACGTCGATGGCCAGTCCGGGACGGCCATGCCCGCATCATAGGTAGTGACCAGCCCGCCAACCCAGATCAAGGGAAACGTGGCGCATGCCACGCCGACCGCCCAGCAATGCGGTTGGTAACGATCAGCTTTTTTCTCGCCTGTCGCCATTTAAAAACGATTCCTCGGTCAGCTTCTCAGAGGCAAACTACTCGCCACCAGTTAGGTCTCCTCCGGGTCCGCGGCAGCAGACTCCGGAGGTGGTTGTGTCTGGGGATAAAAGTCCGTATCGACTTCCGGGGAGCCATATTCGTAGGGACCCCGGTAAACAATCGGTTGAAAATCAAAATTGCCATGTCCCGGCGGACTCGGTGTCGTCCATTCCAACGTATTGGACTTCCAGGGATTCCGCCCAACCTTGGGACCTCGGAACATGCTGTAAAAAATATTGATGGCAAAAATAATCTGGGAAGCAACCATACCGATGGCGCAGATCGACATGAACTGGTTCATCGGTTGCAGATGGGCAAATGTCTCGTAGTGATAGGGGTCAGCCAGGCGACGGGGGAAACCGACCACTCCCAGGATGTGCATCGGGTAAAAAGTTCCGTTAAGGAAGATGAAGGTCAGGAAGAAATGGAGTTTCCCAGCCGTTTCGTTCATCATCCGACCGAACATTTTCGGATACCAGAAGTAAATCGCCCCAAAGACGGCCATCGCTGTTCCCGAGAACAACACGTAATGGAAATGGGCGACGATAAAATACGTGTCATGGATGTAAATGTCGACTGGTGTGGCAGCCATGAAGATGCCGGATAATCCACCAATGATGAACATCGAAACAAAGGAGACCGCAAATAACATCGGTGTCGTGAATTGGACCTTGCCACCCCAGATCGTCCCTATCCAGTTAAAAACCTTCACCGCGCTGGGCAGGGCAATCATCATCGTGGCGGTCATGAACGTCATTCCAAGCACGGGATTCATACCCGAAACAAACATGTGATGGCCCCAGACGACGAATCCCAAACCGGCAATTCCAGAAATCGAATACACCATCGGCTTGTAGCCAAAAATTGGTTTGCGGGCAAACGTCGAGATGATGTCCGAGACCATCCCCATGGCGGGTAAAATCATGATGTAGACGGCCGGATGCGAGTAAAACCAGAAGAGATGTTGCCACAACAATGGCTGTCCTCCGCCAGAGGCCATCGCCGAGTTGTTTACCACCAGCCCTTCTGGCAGGAAGAAACCTGTACCGACGAGCCGATCAGCCAACTGCATGACGCCAGCAGCGGTCAGCACGGGCAAAGCAAACGCCTGCAGGATAGCCGTGATGAACATGCTCCAAATCGTTAACGGCAATCGGAACATCGTCATGCCCGGCGCTCGCATCTGGATAATGGTCGTCAGGTAGTTCACCGAACCCATCATCGATGACACACCGACACAGGTGATCCCCATCAGCCACAATGTCTGCGCAGTCTCGCTACCGGGAGCTGCCGTTACCATCGCCGACAGCGGCGGATACGAAGTCCAGCCGGCACCCGCACCATAGGGCGGCGTAAAGAAGCTCATTCCAATCAAGATAAAAGCCGGCCACATGAACCAGTAGCTAAGCATGTTCAAGGTCGGGAAAGCCATGTCATCGGCACCGATCATTAGCGGAATCAAGAAGTTCCCAAAGGCACCGGCCAAGATCGGAATGATCACAAAGAAGATCATCACGGTCGCATGCATGGTAAAGAGCGTGGTGTAAAACTCGGGCGAGATCTGACCACCTTCCGCAGAAAAAAGCAGGTTGCCGATGACCGGCATGTTGCTCCAGGGCCAGGCCAGCTGCCAGCGAATTCCCAGGGCCAGCAGGCCACCAATGGCAAACCACAGCAGCGTCGAAAACAAGAATTGGATCCCGATGATCTTATGATCTCGGGAGAAGACATAGGTGCCAATAAAATGACCGATACCACCGCTACTGCGAGCGCCTTCACTGGCCGCTGCCTGATCGTGGGGTTCAGTTGTCTTACTACTACTCATCATTAATCGTCCGATTCAGAAGGACTGTACTGCGCCTGGCTTTGGTCATCGTAGGCGGCCTGCAACCAGGCATCGAAATCCTCGCGAGATTCAACCACCAGGCGGCCACGCATTTTATAGTGTCCCCAGCCACACAACTCAGCACAGACAATATCGTAGGTTCCTTTGCGGGTTGCTTGGAACCACATAAACTGTTTCATGCCTGGCACAATATCTTGTTTCAATCGCAGGTTGGGCAGAAAAAAACTGTGCAGGACGTCCTGGCTCTTCAAGACCACGACCACTTCCTCGTCAACCGGAATATGCAACTCGTTGACCCCGTGTACATCATCGGGTGTGCCGACTTTGCCGTCTGCACCGGCGTAGCGCAAACGCCATTCAAACTGTCGACCGGTGATTTCAACCAGCGGTGGCTGCAACTGGTCATCGGCTGTTCCATCAATCCCGTCAGCCCCAGCCGACACTACCGGACGGCGCATCTTTGAAGCCGCCCAGGCATCCATCTGGTAAATCGCAATGAACAACAGGGTCACGGCAGGTAAAATCGACCAGACGATCTCCAACGTATGGCTACCATGACTAAACTTAACTGGCTCTGAATTATTGTCGGCATCGTATTTCCAGAGAAACCAGAACAAGACAAAACCGGTCACGATAAAGATGACCCCGGTTAAATAGAGAATAAAATTAAAGAGGTTATCGATAATGAAACCGTCCCGGCTAATGTCTTCCGGGAACCAGTGGTCGTAGAGTGGCGCACTATCAGGCAGCGCAGCGACCACAAACAGGCCTGTGCCCAAAATCGGTACCAGCAAAAATAGTAAACTCCAGAACCGTCCCACCTTCAACTCTCCTCTAATTCTATAGACGCTCGCGCTTTAAATTGCGCAATTGTTTGTGCGGTTGACTAATTGGCTCAAAGGGAAGATTGCGTACGTAGTCCAAGATAGACCAGATATCTTCCGCTGTAAGTTTCTTCGGGTCATCATCGCCCGTGGTAATCTCCAACCCGGGCATTGGCGTCCCTTCAATACCGTGACGCAGTCGGTAATAGAGATCGATCGGGCGCCGACCGCCCCGATAAACACCTAGACGCAGATTTCGGGGACGCAAGGACCGTTTTTCCAGAATGCCGGCAGCTGCCCGGATGGGCCGCTGACGCTTGATTTCTTCCTTGTCCTTGACCTCCGGCCAATTCTCCTTGGTCCAGTCATCTAAAAACGGCTTGTCTACGCTAAACGTCGTGTTACCGTCCCCCAGGCCGAAATTACCGTGACAGCCCGAACAGGCACCTTTGCCAAAAAATAACTCTCGCCCGCGCACCAGCGACTCCGCTGAGCCCCAGTTCTCTGGCGGTGCAGGGACTTCCGCACTTTCGGCATTCAGCCAGCGATTACCGATGGCTGCCAGTTGTTCCCGGATATAGACCGAACGCTCCGTGAAAATCTCACCGCCCTTGTCTGACAAATTCAAGAACAACTGGTCGCCTTCGATGCCCAGTTCGCCTACTCCCAGCGTTTCGGGAATCAGCAATCGTTCCAGTTCACCTCGCATACTCAGGTAAATCACGTATTGAACCAGGGCGTCTTTTTGGTCTTCGGGCAAGACCCGGAATGAAGGCATGGCAGTTCCGGGGATCCCCTCTCTCAAGATCCGATGCAAATCCGCTCGCGTGGGACGAGCATTCTTAACGGTCGACTTGAACTTAAAAATACCGCTTCGATAATCTCTCGGATAAGGATTCAAGAATTCGGCAGTTGGCCCCATCCCGTCACCGGTTATTCCATGACAATGGGCACAATGCCGACGAAAAAGGCCATGGGTCCGTCCATCTTCATCCACATGAACAGGCCCGCCTGCCATCTCGATAGCCGTCTGGTCCAGCAACCGGGTCATTTCAACGTCCGGCACCTCAGGTATGTGAGGCTCGTCCGGAGTCCCAAACAAGCCTTCCAGAATCGTGGCAATATTGTTCTGTTGGTCGTCCGTTAATACAGCGCCTGCCTCGGCTTCGCTTTTGAGCTGGAAGCCGACGTTGGGACGAAACTCAGCCACCGGCGAGCCACAACCTGCGGCCACCGCTGTCACCAGGGCGACGAGTGTCACAACCCACCGTTGTTTTGGAAACAAAACCATGTTACTGCCAGTCATTTGCTTTCGCATCAAGTACAAACTTCAAATCAAGCACATCGCCCGGGTTAATCCCGGAGAGTTTAATCCTGCCGCTCTTAATTGGGAGCGGCTCACCATTGAGCTTCAGGACAACGCGACC
>JAYGDG010000625.1:0-2531 GCA_046583015.1 Pirellulaceae bacterium
AGGGTCACGGTGCCATCTTTCTGCAGGCGGTAGACGCCGCAAAAGTCGATTTCCCGCAGCGGATCCTTTTCTCGCTGAGGGAGTCCGTAGATCGGATCGGTGAAGAAGATGTCTCCGTTACTGCGGATCGCCAGGTCGTTAGGACTGTTGAGCCGCTTTCCGTTCCAGCGATCGGCCAGCGTCCGTTTGCCGCCTCCCTTGGTCAAGACTGAAATCCGCCGGTCCCCGTGTTCGCAGAGAACCAGTTGGCCGCTGGCATCGAGCGCCAGTCCATTGCTGCCGGGCTCGCGTCCATAGTCGGCAACACCCGTGTAGCCGGATGGCTTCATGAAGACCGAGGCGCCAACTCCTTCCTGCCATTTCATCACCGCATTATGTGGAATGTCCGAAAACAGGATGAAGCCGCCAAACTTGTTTTCTTTCTCGGGAACCCAGACTGGCCCCTCGGCCCAGTCAAACCCACCACAGAGAACTTCGATCTTGGCATCTTTGGCGATCAGGTTATCGAGCTCGCTTTCGAAGCGGTCGACGTGACCAATCTGGGCGAAATTGGTCGTGTTTTGGGAAACGGCAATCCCTGGGATCAAAACAAACAGCAGGGCGGTGATCGAGAGGATGGTTTTCATTTACTTTTCCAGGTTGTTTGGTGAGGAGAGAGGGAAGGAGTCGTCTGCCAGTTGGCGAATGAGAACAGGCTGCCCGGCGAACCGCGATCGCTCAGCAATGTTGTTGCCGGTGTCATTATGGTGGCAAAAAGTATGACGTCATGCAATCCACCGCAGGTAGCTGATTCGAAAGACGCTGGGGAGGGTAAAGGCAGCCAACTTGAATCAACTCTCAGCAGAAGCTAGGATCACGGTCATTGGCCTTGGTAGGCAAGAGGTTCGTATCTAGTGGCCTGTCGATCTAATGTGAGGGAAATTATGACAATAAGAACAAAGTTGGTCCAAATCTCGATCGTGCTCTTGCTCATCTCGGGGGCCTGCGGGGCAGAAGCCGCAGAACGAGCCAGCAAGAAGCTGCAGGTGTTCATTCTGGCGGGCCAATCGAACATGGTCGGTCATGCCAACTACATCACGATTCCCCGGTTGTTTGCAGACGAGCGCACTGAAGTGCAGGGACTGGCAAAACTGGTCTTTAAGCCGAACATGGAAGTGACGCGGGCCACGGTCGACAAGCAGATTGCTACCAAAATTGAACGAGATGCCATCAACAACAAGCTGCGCAAGAAAGAAATCGAAGGAGCCGACCAGATCGCAGCGGCACGCAAAGCAATGGCAGCATTGCAGGCCGACTACGACAAGCAGACAGCAGCGATCAAAAGTAACTTCGCCATCTCCGATTCGGTCTACATTAGTTCGGTCGCTGACAATAGTCGCAAATCGGGACCTCTGACCGTTGGCTATGGTGGCAACGGGGACAAGATTGGCCCCGAACTGGGCTTCGGTATGTCGCTGGCAGAAAAGATCGATGCGCCGATCCTGATCATTAAGACTTCCTGGGGCGGGAAGTCGTTGCACTATAATTTCCGCCCTCCCTCGGCAGGGCCCTACGAACTCAACGAGAAGGAAGGAGCTTCAGATAAGGCAGCAGACATCAAGAAAAATACCGGCCTCAATTACCGGCTGATGACCGCAAAGGTTGACGAGGTGCTTGCCAACCTCAAGGATTACCACCCCGCCTATGATGCCAGTGCCGGCTACGAGTTGGCTGGCTTTGTCTGGTTCCAGGGGTTCAACGACCAGTTTTCCGATCCTTTTCGCGACAATTACAAGCAGAACATGATCACCTTCATCAAGGACATTCGCCAGCGGTACAAGGTCCCGGCAATGCCCTTCGTAATCGGTGTCTTGGGTACGGGTATGACGGCGGAGAAAGTGGCGGAAAACAAGGTCTCTTTAGGCCAGCGAGCGGCGGCCGAGGCGCTGCGCGGAGATAAGGTTGCTGCCGTGGAGAGCTACCAAGTTTACGATCTGAGTGCCTACGAGGTCTATAAGAAAGGCTGGCAAAACCACTTTGCCGAGTGGTGTGCCGTGGGGAGTGATCGGCCTTATCATTACCTGGGAAGCGGTAAGTTCTTTGTCCGCTTTGGAGATTCCCTGGCAACTGCCATGGCGGAGTTGATGCAAAATTAGGTAGTAAGTGCATAACGGCGGTCAATCCCAGACTCCCGTTATGCACCCACTACCCAAACTCCGACATTTCTGACTCCCTCATTAACAGTGAATGCCTCATCGACTACGATTGCTTAGCAGTCAAGCATGTCGCCGGGGAATGTTCTCGCGGGTCGCCGAACGCTGCACCAGAAACGGTCCAGCGCACAAAAAAACCGCCTTTCGGCGGTGAACTCGGCTTGCACCACGGGCTGCGATGGTTCATTGTGGGCAGGACACGATTTCGATGTCATCCTCTTCCCCGCAGCACCGGGCAGGTTAGCTTGGTCGTTATTTGGCTCTTTGTTTCCGTGCTTTTTCGGCAAATGGGGCGTATGTACCTGGAAGTCGTCGTATGGCAAACTCTGAACTAATCGA
>JAYGDG010000633.1:0-1527 GCA_046583015.1 Pirellulaceae bacterium
TCAAACAGCAGCCTGTCTTACCAGGCAGGGTAAACTACTCCCTCCGGGAAAGGAGGTCAGCTGCAGACTAATATTCGCCATAATCGCGTTTGGATCAACCCAAAACAGTAAATCACACCATATTGGTGGGAACCCGCTTTACCATGATCGCGTCCGAAATTGGGCAGGGATCATCTGCCGGCAAGAGAACCCAATTTTCACGGACTGACCAATAATCGTCCTTGCCGATCAGTGGCGAACCGCAAACAATGCAAACATGGCTAGAATTACCCCTTCCTGGCTTAGCGTCAATCGCTAATTTTCGTTAGATTATAGGGATAATTAGCAGGCGACCACCAAGCCGCCTGCTGCTCACGAAAACTCCCTCGAAACCGGCTCCCTGGAAAAACCCAAAGCGTACCTGAGGACCACTTCGGAAAATTCAAATCAAACTGCGAATCATATGTCCTTGACGATCGCCCAATTCTGGAAATTACTGGCCAACAGCCGACTGGTCACTGCCGAGCATTGCCAGCAGCTGCAACTGGACTTTGCCCGTGCTGGCCAGGGAACGGCGGCCCAGGATCCCCATGCCGTCGGTAGCTGGCTGGTCGCCAAACAAATTCTCACTGCCTATCAGTCAACCATTTTACTTAACGGCCACAGTGGTCCATTTTTTTATGGTGATTATCGCGTTCAAGATCGAATGACCAGTGGCCGCTTTGATGGGTATTTTCAAGCGATTCACCAGCCGACCGCTCATCCTGTCCTGTTACAGTTCGTCAGCGGAGACCAGTACCAGGAATCTGGCTACTGGCATCAGTTTGTCTCCCATGTCCACAACCAATCTCTGATCAGTGGTCCAACACTCCAGGGAGTACACGAAGTTCTGGATGTTGGTGACTTTCGGCTGGTCGCCTACGAGGACTTAGGGGAAGGCCAAACGGCCGCCCAACTACTGGTAACTGGCGGGCGACTGACAACCGAAGACACCTGTCGGCTGGCTTGGAGCGTTGTTCATGCCCTCGTACAAATGCACCAGGCTGGTGTTGCTCACGGAAGTGTTTGCCCAAACAACCTCTGGGTTGCTTCCAGTGGTCACCTGTACCTGCTACGCAATTGCACGCAGCGTCCTGAATTCATGGACTTCAGCCGGCTAAACCAGGATCTCGATCTGCAAGCGATGGTTGATTACGTTGCGCCTGAGTTGGCCACCGGTCAGCAGGGTTGTAGTATCCTCTCCGACATGTACGCCTTCGGTTGCACATGCTACGAATTACTCAGTGGCCAGCCACCTTTCCACGGCCCCGGACTCGCAGACAAAGTCCAGCAACATGCAGCGCTCGCCGTGCAACCATTGGAATCGGTCGGTGTATCCGCAGACGTGGCCCAGCTAATCAGTTACTTGATGGCGAAAAATCCGCAGTTGCGGTACCAGGACTATGGTGACTTACTGCAGAAACTGGCAACCCAGGTTAAACCGGCGGACCAGAACATTCCTCTCCCAACTTCGCTGGCAACACAAGCCAGTTACCTGGCATTAGTCCA
>JAYGDG010000661.1:0-1989 GCA_046583015.1 Pirellulaceae bacterium
CCATAGAATCCAATCAACAGCAGCAGGAGAAGATATCGCAGTTTCATGACGTGCTCCCCTTGATAGTTCAAGTTTCTGGCTTTGCCGGTAATATAGCAGAAGTAGCCGTTGCGAGACAATTCCTGTCCCCGCTGAGACTTAATCGACGGTGCCCAACCAGTTCCAAAAACTGTCGGCAACAGCCTCCTGTTGCCCCGACCGGCCAGTTATTGTTGCCCTGCTGCCAGCTGGATCTTCGTCCCGCTGGTAACGCGTATCGGTGGCACGGTAATAGAGGTCATCGATGAGAGGTTCTGGTGGCAGAGAGGGATCTTCCACGTCCGAGTCAGAAGTTGTTGACGGATTAGGATTTTCCAGCGGAACAGTGGATTCTCCCTCCGCCCCACCAGTGTTTTGCTGATTAAGGAAGTTAATGATCTCCAGGGCATCAGCTGCTGTAATCAGGTTGTCGTGATTGACGTCGTAATAGGGCGCTTGTACATCGCGGTCCGTTGGCAGGCTGCGAATTCCAAATTCATTGATCGAGTTAATGATGTGTAGCACATCAACCGGTGTCATTTGCCCGTCAGCGTTTACGTCGAAGGGGAGCGTGGCGTTGTGCCAGGGGACACGTTCCTTGTCCAGCAGGGTGACTTCCACGGTCTGACTGCTCGTGTTGCCATCGGAAACCTGGTAGGTAAAGACATCCTGCTGGTTCAAGCTGATACCCTCTCCGGGCGACCCGCTAACGGAACCATCTGTACGACGCGTGTAGGTGAAAGATCCATTGTTGTTGAGACTTAAGGTACCCTTGAACGGTCCCGCTACGAGGGACGCAGTTAACGGATCGTTTTCTGCATCACTGTCATTGGAGAGAATCCCGGGCAAGGTGACCTGGAGCGTACCGGCTGCTGGCACGATATAGGAATCGGCCCCTGCGAGCGGCGTACTGTTGACATTGTTGACGGTGACGGTGAGCGTGGTGCTGCTTGTTTTAGCACCACCAGTGCCCGTATTTCCCTGGTCGTTGACCACCAGTTGGATCGTCTCGGTGCCGTGGTAGTTGAACTCGGGCGTATAAACCAGGCCGTTCAAAGCTCCGTTTGCGTTGGCCAAAGTACCGGTAAAGACCAGTTGTGGATCGCCTGCGCCATCTCCACTAGTGAACTGCAGGCCGGTTGTCTGAGATAATCTCAAAGCGCCATGTTCCACGGTCAGGCTGACGGCGATTGTTCCATCACCCGCATCGACATCTAATACGGAGATTCCATTAAGGTTGAGCGACTGGTTCTTATCGACTTGCTGGGCCCCGGGTAAAGTCCAGGTGGGGGCATCATTGCGTGAGTAGACGTCGACGTAGTCGGCGTAAGCGAAGTTCCAGGTGTCCTGGCCACCGTAGGTGAGGCCTGCAAACTCAACCATTTCCCGCTCACTGTACGGGTCCAGACCAAGTCCATATCCCTGATTCATTGCGTCCATAAACAAGTTTGCCAGGGCAGCTTGCGGCACCGTATGGGGATGAATTCCATCAAAAACGAAAGCGTGAGTTCCTTCCATACCGGCGTCGTTGGTAATCACGACTCCACCAATCCGTTGCGAGGTAATAGTCTGGGTATTGGTGCCAAAGACCGCGGCAGCAAAATCAGCCAGGTCGACAACCGTCACATGGTGCTGCTGTGCCAGCGAATCGATTTGTTGATTTACCTGGCTGATAACACTGGTAACACGCTCTCGCATCGTAGCGTTGTTGTACAATTGACGAACGACGGGAGAAAATCCGTAATCGGCAATGTTGGAAACCACCAGGTCCACGCCATCGGCCAGCAATGTGGTCATAGCGGTTTGAATATTGCTGGCGACCGTCGTGACATAACTGCTGATCTGCTGAGAAGACCAGGTTCCATGGTAGATATTGTCATAAGCCACCTGGTCGCCGTCGGCGTAACCTACAGGATCAGGATGAAAATCATTCTGGCCAATGGCCAGGATGGCGTGCCGAACTTGCCGTTG
>JAYGDG010000750.1:0-1695 GCA_046583015.1 Pirellulaceae bacterium
CCGGTCTGGATGACCGGGATGGCCTTGACCAGTTTATGGGCCTGTGGGGTCTTGTTCTGGTTCCGCAGCGGGTAAAACAACTGACCGTGCTGCGCCCATAAGAGGGAATGGCTAAGAGAAACAAACCGTTCTGAGAGAAAATTCTCCGCATGACCATCGATATCAACCAACTCGCAGCGCGGCAGCTACGTGATCGCGATGCGGGCACTCCGGGGACCATCTTTGCCAAGCCGATCTCGCTCACCAGCGAACAGGCCTATGCCGTCGCCAGCGAGGTCAGTCGACTGCGGGCAGCGCGGGGGGAAAGAATCGTCGGCTACAAGGTTGGCTGTACCTCAAGCGGCATTCAGCAGCAGCTCGGCATCAACGATCCCGTCTTCGGCTACCTCTTTGAAAGCGAATCCTGGCCGTCGGGAACGAGTCTCTCGCCCAAACAGTTTTCCGAACTGGCCATCGAAGGGGAACTGGCCGTCCGCCTGGCCACGGATCTGCCAGCCGCCAAGATCTCCCTGGCAGAATTGACTGCCGCAGTGGCAGCGGTATTTCCTGTCATCGAACTGCATAACTTCGTTTTTCGAGGCAGCCAGCCCTCCGCCCCAGAATTGATCGCCAACAACGCCATCCATGCCGGCTACCTCTATCCAGCCAGTCCCCACCCCCAGCAAACCCTCGAGTTCGACCCCGGAACGCTCCGGATCGAGGTTGACCATCAAGAGCTGGCAACCGTTGCTGGCGGGGAACTAACGGCCACGGTGGTCGCATCCTTGCGGTGGCTTTCACAGGAGTTGGAACGGACCGGCAGCGGCCTGAAAGCGGGTCAGACCGTCCTTTGCGGGTCGGTCGCGGACTTGCTGCCGGTCACTGGCAACTGTCAAGTCACCGTCACCAGCGAGCACCTGGGATAAGTCGAGTGTACAATCGATGATAATGCCCCTTTGCAGATGGAGAGAACATCGACATGAAACGGAGTCCCAGGGTTGGCGAGACGGGTGAATTGTCCTTTGTCGTCACCGAGCAGCATGCCATCGACTTTGCCGACAACCAGATGCCGGCAGTCCTCTCCACCCCCTGGCTGATCTGGTTTCTCGAACATGCGGCCCGCGAAGCGATGCTGCCGTTACTGGACGAGGGTGAAAGCACGGTCGGTGTGCATGTCGATGTCGAGCACCTGGCACCGACGCCGCTGGGCCAGCAAGTCACCTGCACGGCCCGTGTCATCAACGCCGACGGTTCACTCATCACGATGCAGTTCGAAGCCCATGACCAGCAGGAACGGATCGCGCGAGGGATTCACAAGCTGCGGGTTATTCGCTGCGACCGCTTTGCCAAGCGTGTGCAGGCGAAAACGGGGCAATAACTGAACCCCAGAAACTCGGTCCAAGATACTACCCGGAGACTTGTGCCAAGCCAGTTTCGGGGCGATAAATAACGGCTGCTGAAACGACAAGAACAGTTACACGGAGAAACATGATGACACGAATTCTGGTCTTACTGCTGCTGTTGCTGATGACAGGGTGCGGAGCGGACGAACCAAACACAGAGAGCAAATCAAGCGGAGAGCAACCCGCTACACCGGGCGAACAGAGTAAGCCAACTGCTACTAAACCGATCCCCACGGTGACCCATAAGACGGTTGCTGGAACAGGCAAGATGGAAGGCTGGGCCGTTTACGAACCAATGGTCATGGTCGAACGG
>JAYGDG010000839.1:0-1586 GCA_046583015.1 Pirellulaceae bacterium
CTCAAAGAGCGGATTGCAGATCATCGGAACAAGGCTGCCTGCATATCGTGTCATGCAAAAATTGATCCCTGGGGAATCGCCTTCGAGAATTACGATGCCCTGGGAGCCTTTCGTACGACTAACAGGAACAAGCCCGTGGATGCGACTTCAGAACTGTTCAATAAGCAGAAACTGGCCGGAATGATAGGCTTAAAACGATACCTGCTCAGGGATCGGCAAGATCAATTTACGCGGGCTATGGTTCATAAAATGACCACTTATGCTCTGGGCCGATCATTATCTTTTAGCGATAATGCCGATATTGATAACCTGGCGGTACAATTCAGGAAACAGGGGGATCGGCTGGGCGACCTGGTCCACTTGGTCACCAAGAGCACCATTTTTAACTCGCGATAAGAGTCGGGAACGGACAATGGAAAACAAAACAGTGGCACTGGATCGCAGACACTTTCTGCACGGCACCGGCCTCGCCCTGGCTTTGCCCTGGTTGGAAACACTTGCTGCGGATAGTTCCGCAGCAACCGAGACGCCCAAACGTTTTGTCAGTATCTACCATCCTGATGGTGTTGGCTTGCCCCTCAAGAAAGATCCGGCTTGGAAGGACTGGAGCTGGTTTCCGCGGGGCGGCGAGAAAGATTTTCAACTGACGAAGGTGCTCGACGTGCTCGAGCCTTTACGCAGTGAAATCACGATTTATTCCGGGCTGTCGCACCCGGCTGTCAGAAAAGTCCATGGACATTCCAATGCCGATCAATACCTGACGGGTGCAGCAACGGGAGGCCACGGGGCGTACAAGAATTCGATTTCTGTTGACCAGGTCTATGCGGCGCACACGGGACAATTCACTCGACACGCGTCCCTGGTCATGTCTACCAACGGTGGCATCGGTGGCCCTCGTGGTGCGCAAACTCAGTCCTTTAATCGTGAGGGACGTCCCATTCCCGCGATGAACAAGCCAAAACAGATTTTTGATATGCTTTTTGCCAGCAGTAGCAAGGATGCTGCCGCAAAACTGGCCAGAAGCAAGAGCGCCCTGGATCTGCTTATTGCCAATACGCGATCGTTGGCACAAAAACTCTCCAAGCGAGATCAGCAGACCCTACAGCAGTATCTGCAGGCAGTTCGCGATACGGAGGTTAAGCTGGCGAAAGCTCAAAGGTGGATCGATACACCTATCCCAACGGTCGATACCCGGAATTTGGAATTGGCCGCAGAGCCAAAAGAAGCTCGTCTTTACTTCCAAACCATGTATGAATTGATCTACCTGTCCTTCCTCAGTGACTCAACACGTGTGGCAACGTTTCAGTTGGGACGAGAAAATGGTGAGGGCCCTCACGACCTTCTCTCCAGGGCGGTTGGCCTGGGTGGGGCTCATGGCCTGACGCATGCTGTCAAGAAGCCAGATGGCTGGAAACACCTCGGTAGCTACAACCGGTACCAGGCAGAAGAATTTGGTCGGTTCGTACAGAAACTCCGGGATACCCCGGAGCCCACCGGCCAAGGCACCATGCTCGACAACACGTTTGCCATGCATGGTTCCGCTTCCAGCAGTTTCCACCTCTCTCGTAATTATCCGATCATTTCTG
>JAYGDG010000886.1:0-1923 GCA_046583015.1 Pirellulaceae bacterium
TCCAAAGGAGCCGAAGTAGGCGACCACCCGCTGGCCGTCGGTCGCCGGGGTGCTGCTGGCCGGGTTAAAGGAGGGATGTCCTTTTTCCATCCTGCCGCGATGGACTGTTCGCTGCCAGCGCGTTTTTCCAGTCTGCCGGTCCAGGCAGACGACTGACACCTGGCTGGCCTGGCGGTCAAAGGTGGTCAGGAAGATCGAGTCCCCAGAAATTACAGGAGAGGAATGCCCTGGCTGAACCGGTACGCTCCAGAGTTCATTCTTTCCGGGTCCAAACTCTGCCGGCACGCTTGGGCCGGTGGCGACACCGCTGCTATTGGGACCACGAAACTGGGGCCAGTCTGCCAGCACCGTATTAGCACAAAGCACCAAACTGAGGCTTAAGGAAATCGTGGTGCGTATCATGCCAGGGTGTTCAGTATCGGGCGCGGACCAGGGATTTAGCGTGCCATCGTTCAGGCAAACCACGTCATTGATTAACCCCAGTGTGACAGGAATCGAATTGCTGGGCAACGCGGTTCCCTGGATAGCGACCACTTGCCAGCGGGTTGTCCTGACCGCCAACTCAAGGATTTCAGCGCTCTCTGGAACGGATCCACCAAAGATGCAGAGGTAAGATTACAGCGAGCGTGATCATCAGGGGAACCGCAATGCGAGTGAACGGGTTTCCAACTTCGATGGCTCGGAGAAAATACCAGACGATCAGGTTTGCCGCAAAATAGCAGAAGAGTGCCTTCGCAGGCTGTCCCGTTTGTGATTGTGCTGCCGGGTAATTTCCTGTCACGATTGATTCCTCGCTGGTGGTAGCCCCAGGTGAGAATTTTATGCATCTGCAAACCCGGAGGCAATCCATAAAAACGGCCCTTTTTGCAGTGCTGAGGGCCCAGGACGCAATTCTAACGGGCCGGTATCAACTGGATACCGCGCAGATCCAACAGGTAACCTTTGGGGGCCCCGTCGGAACGAAATAAAATTTCGCTCGTTCCCTGTGACAGTGAGATCTTGCCGATCATCTTCTTCTGGTACTCGTCCCAACTCGCAGTGGCCGCTACCGTGCCGCGCAATTGCTGGGAGCCAGCGGTCAAAACAAAGGGATTGCCGGAAGTTTGCTGCGGGCAGGCAAAGTTCAGCCAAACTTCATAGGAACCGGCCCGGGGGATTTCGACGGTCCACTCGGCGCGGTCCTCGGCACTTCCCCAGAATCCCAGGTTCCCATATTGCGTTTCCAGCCGGATCTCGTTGCCGTAGATACGGCATGTCGTGGTGGTCAGCAGCAGAGGACCACTGGGCTTTGCCGGACGGACAACTTGTGGCTTGTTTCCCGGAAATGATTTCGGTGGTGGACCCTGGATCTGCAGGTAGTGGATGATATCGGCCAGGTTCTGGTGGGAGAGGTCTTTCTCTACGCCGACGGGCATCAGTGACTTGCCGGAGGTCCGCAGCAGTTCGATGTTTTTGCGCAGGATGACGGTCTGCTTGCCCTGTGGTCCCTGCAATGTAATGTCGGCCGTTGTCTCGCGGGAAAGAATGCCGGCGTGTTGCCGGCCATCAACAGTCACGGCGATGAATTCCAGGTACTTGGCTTCGACGGCCTGGTTTGGATCCAGAATGGCCGTCAACAGGGCTGGCGGCGAGCGCACCTTGAGGGCTGCCAGGTTTGGACCGACTGCCGTACCGACCCCCTCCAGTCGATGGCAGTTGGCACAGTGTTTCTTGTAGAGGGTGCGACCCCGTTCGCGTTCTCCTTTCAAGGAGTAGACGGGCTGGTGCGATTGAACCACTTTGAGTCGATCGCTCTGGGGAGATATCTTGAAGATCGAGGAAGCTCGGTTGGCAATCTTTTTGTCAGGGTTTGCGACCAGTCGTTGGCGCTGGCGAGCGTCCAAGTCCGTGGATGAGAGGAGTCCTTGCTCCAGGGAATTGAGC
>JAYGDG010000351.1:0-3463 GCA_046583015.1 Pirellulaceae bacterium
AATCAATCAAATCCCGCTGACACTTCATCTCCCGAATCAAACGACACGATCCCCGATGTGGATTCCACGGAGGTCGAGACCAAGGAACCTGTCGTGGACGAGGTACCAACGATTCCTCGTGAACCCGCTTCGCGCACCGACTGGCTAGCGGGAACCTGTTTCTTCTTGTCAGGTTTCTTATCGCTGGTGTACGAGATCTGCTGGATTCGTAAATCATCGCTAATCTTTGGCAACACGACTTACGCAGTCAGTACCGTCGTGGCCGTTTTTTTTGGTGGACTGGCAATCGGCAGCTACCTGTTTGGCAAAGTGACCAAACGCAATCTGTCCCCTATTAAGACCTATGCCAAGCTGGAAATCGGGGTCGGGATCCTGGCCGCCTTGACGCCGCTACTGTTTCATCTTGTGCAAGCACCGTTCGGGGCAGTCTACGACCAGTGGCTCTTTAACTACATGAACAACCTGTCACCGCTAAGCGGGCTAATGTTACCTGCCTTCCGCATGTTGCTGATCACTGCCTGCATCCTGCCCACGAGCATTCTGATCGGTGGTACGCTACCGCTGTTCTGCCGGCAGTACGTGCGGCAAACATCAACGGTAGCCCGACCGGTCGGCTGGCTTTACGGAATCAACACGCTGGGCGCCGCCTGCGGTTGTGCCTGCTGTGGCTTCCTGATGATCCCCACGCTGGGGATCGACACCTCGATCTACCTGGCAGCCTTCCTCAATCTGCTCGTCGGTCTGACCGCGCTGCAATTGAAGATGCCCGCCATCATCCCCTACATAGAACCGGTTGTCGAAGAAGCAGAAGAGAACGCCGAAGTGGCCCCAAGCGAGCAGCAGGAAGCCGCGGAAGAAGTCCCGGCAGCGGACAGCTCTGACGACGGGCAACAAGCGGACGATGATGATGACTACGGTGACGATGAAGAGTATTACGAAGATGAACCCTGGACGCTTTCGAATCCCTCGCGAGTGATGGCCATCCTGTTCTTCATGTGCGGCTTTACCGCGCTGGCAAACGAAGTCCTTTGGACACGATTTCTTTCTCTAATTCTGCACAACACGGTCTACACTTACACGCTGACACTGACCGTGATCCTGCTCGGCATCGTGCTGGGAAGTATCCTGACTGCCAGTCGCTTCGACCGAGTGCAACGGCATGGACTGCTCTTTGGCTGCGTGCAAGCTGCCAATGCAATTCTAGTATTGCTGGCCATGTTACTGCCTGCGTCTTTCTGGGCGCAATGGACAAACAGCTCAGATACCTCCTCGCAGCTTTACCTGATTGCCGCGATCATGCTCGTACCATCCATTCTCTCCGGGATGACCTTTCCACTGGCCATTCGTTTCGTAGTCAGTGAGCCTTCTCATGCGGGAGTGAGTGTGGGTCGGATGGTCGCCCTCAATACACTGGGCGGGATTATCGGTTCGCTGCTGGTGGGATTTATCTTCCTGCCTAATACGGGCATGGCATTAACGCTCAAATGGACCACCGGGGTTGGATTACTGGCGGGCGTGGGATCCTGGATGCTGCTAGACACCTCGACCTTGCGATTGTGGCTGGTCATTGGTTCAGCCTTCTGCTGGCTGGCAATTCCCTATGTCATGCCTACCGATTTGCCCCGTGACTACCTGAATCAAGACAACAACCTGGTCGCCTTCCGGGAAGGAACCGGCTCCACCGTCTCCATCCTTCGTGACGAGGCCTATAACGTTCTGGAAATTGACCGCTTATGGCAAGGGACCACCGAACGGACTCACCAGGCGCTGGCAGCCCACATTCCAGCCATCCTGCACGAACGACCGGAAGATGTCCTGGTCGTGGGACTGGGGCCCGGGCAAACCGCGCGACGCTTCCTGATGCACGGCGTCAAGAAACTGGACTGCGTGGAAATTGAACCAAGCCTGGTCGAACTGCTCCAGTTACACGGAGAAGATTTCCAGGCCGAGTGGCTGAACGATCCAGCCGTCAGCATTATTTTCGATGACGGTCGCAACTATATTACCCATACGAAAACCCAGTATGACATCATTTCCATTGAAATCGGACAGGTCTTTCGGCCCGGCCTGGGCTCCTTCTACACGCGCGAGTTTTACGAAGCGGCTAAACCACGACTGAGGAAAAATGGTATCCTCTGCCAGTTTATTCCTATCAAGTTCCTCACCAAGGAACATTTTCGTTCGCTGGTCGGTACCTTTGTAGATGCCTTTCCAAACAGCGTACTCTGGTACAACACCCATGAGCTATTGCTGCTGGGTACCCCAGGCGATCCGATCAAACTCTCCCCGGCGCGGCTGGCAGCGATCGAACTGGACGAACGCCTGCATGAAGACCTGGCCTACGCCTACTGGGGTGGACCAGACCATTACTTGAATCAACGCCACGTTTTCCTGGGCGGATTCTTGACAGGTTCCACAGGTCTGAAAAAACTCTCCCGCGGTGCGCCTCGACAAAAAGACAATCTTCCCCTCTTGGAATACATGAAGAATCTCAACCTGATGGAACGGGATTTCCACAAACCGATCGTCGAACTTATCCAGGAAAACCTGACCTCCCCTGCCTCGATTCTCAGTGAACAATTACCAGAAGCAGACATCCAAGCAGGGACTATGGTACGTGATGAGAACCTGCGCAGCATCGTATCGTCAGCGTACCTGGAAATTGGTTCAACCATGTTTAACCAGAGAGATTATCTGCGCTGCGTCCCCTACCTGTTACGAGCCGTAAATTATCTACCTGCCAATGCTGAAGCGAATTTCTTTCTCGGCAATGCCCATGGGGCGCTTAATAACCTCGATTTGAGTACCGTTTACTATCAACAAGCCATCGCGATTCGGCCGAATTACGTGCGAGCCCATACCCACCTGGCTTTCATGCTGCGACGAATGGGACAAACCGAAGGGGCCATTGAACATTTTGAACGGGTCCTTGAACTGACCCCAATGAATATTCAAGCACTGTTCGGCCTCTCACAAATTCGCTCCACCCATCCGGATGCGGCGATCCGAAATGCTGCCGAAGCCCTCCAACTGGCCAGCACAGCCGCTCGATACACACAAGGGACAAATCCCCAGATACTGATGGCACTCGGCGATGCCTTTGCTGCCAACGGCCAGTTTAAGGAAGCCATCGAGGTCGCAGAGCAGGCGATCGCGCAAATGAGGGGCGGACTGCAGACCGAAGGTATTCGACAACGCATCGCCTTCTATCGGCAAAAACGACCCTACATTGAACAACCGGTGCTCCCCAATGCGTTCCCCGGCCAAAATCCGGGCCAGCCAGCACCGGCAAATCCCAATTCCGCGAATCCTGAACAGGCAGCCCCGAGTCCCCTGACACCAGCACCCTCCAATCCCGCCCCGGCCAAGCCCCCCCAATCCTGACCCCCAGCGGCCAGGATCCGAATCCGCAGCAGGCAAAGACGGCCAGAATCAGCCGCGAAGCAGATCGGAAGAGCACACG
>JAYGDG010000352.1:0-10008 GCA_046583015.1 Pirellulaceae bacterium
CCGACGAGCGTTTACCCCCAGCTGCCCCGCTCCAAATATCACAGCTCAAGGAAGCGGAAACGAGCACTGCTGATCGCGCTGCCGGCAACCCCTTCAACGGGCGACCGCCCCTTCGCGGGGTGGGTGGTCGGAGAATCGTGTTGCCAGCCGTTCCGAAGCGGCCGCTGCCGGTACCTGCCCCCTGAATCGGGGGAGATGGGCTGCCGCCACCGACGGTGGCTTGGCAACTGCCAGCGGGGGCAGTATTCTGGAGCCCAGATTGTGCCCCGTTTTGGCAGGAACCATCGATTGGATAGTCGTTTGCGCCAACCGGACCGGCGACGAAAGTCCTGTGATTTCTGGGCGGATAATTGAACTTGAAGCAGGCCTGCTGGTACTTACCTAAATATTGTCGCTGGCCAGCCTGACTCATACCCCATGCTTACCATTTGTTTGAAGAGGAACTCTCTCTATGTCGACTGACGATCAAAACGCTGTCCCCAACACCAACGCGGTCGAGCTGCTGACCTCGGCTCGTGAGAAAATCAGTGCCGAGCTGGCCCAGGTGATTGTCGGGCAGGAACAGGTGATTGAAGAACTATTAATCTCGCTGTTCAGCCAGGGTCACTGCCTGTTGGAAGGCGTTCCGGGACTGGCCAAGACCTTGTTGATCAGCACGCTGGCACGCACCTTGAATCTCTCCTTCAGCCGTATTCAGTTCACACCGGACTTGATGCCGGCAGACATTACCGGAACTGATGTCCTGGAGGAAAACCGCTCCACGGGTACCAGGGAACGGCGATTCCTGGAAGGTCCCATTTTCAGCAACATCATCCTGGCGGATGAAATCAACCGCACACCTCCCAAGACCCAGGCTGCCCTTTTGGAAGCGATGCAGGAGCGGCAAGTCACCGTTGGTCGCGTACGGCACCCGTTGTCGGATCCTTTCTTCGTGTTAGCAACGCAAAACCCGATCGAGCAGGAAGGAACCTACCCGTTACCGGAAGCTCAACAGGATCGTTTCATGTTCAAGGTCTTCGTCGACTACCCGAACTTCACCGACGAGTTCGAAGTTGCCAGGCGGACCACCACGACCCTTTCGGACAATGTCCAGCCGATCCTTTCGGGAGAGCAGATTATCGAGTTGCAACGGACGGTGCGGGAAGTTCCGGTCACGGACCACGTCATTCGTTATGCACTTTCGCTGGTCAGGCAAACGCGTGTTGGCAACCCTGGCGTTCCTGAATTCGTAACAGAGATGGTCGGCTGGGGAGCGGGGCCGCGCGCGGTTCAGTTCTTGATCTTAGGGGGCAAAGCACGAGCCTTGATTTACGGACGGAGCCATGTCTCGACAGAAGATATCCAGGCGATTGCCAAACCGGTCCTGCGTCATCGCATCGTCGTGAATTTCGCTGCTGAAAGTGATGGCGTAACCTCGGACCAGATCATCGAACGATTGATTGATTGCACCCCTACCAAGGAAGACGAGTTGACGAGCGATGCCCGATTCCAAAAGATTTTTGCATCCTGAGGCCATCAAACGCATCTCGCGACTCGACTTGCGGGCTCGTCATGTGGTCGAAGGGTTTTTGTCTGGAATGCACCGGAGTCCCTATTTTGGGCAGTCGGTGGAATTCCTGCAGCATCGCGAATACGCGATCGGTGACGACTTACGCCACATGGACTGGAAAGTCTGGGCCCGGCAAGACCGCCTGGTGGTCAAGCAGTTCGAGGAAGACACCAACCTGCGGTGCACGATGCTGGTCGACATTTCCAACAGCATGCAGTACGGCGAAGGCCCTCTCAATAAGTACGAGTATGCCTGCACGATTGCCAGCAGCCTGGCCTACCTGTTGCTGCAGCAGCAAGATGCCGTCGGCTGTGTCTCGTTTGATGAGACGGTACGCGTCAAGGTCCCGATTCGCAGCAAACGCAATCACATCTATTCGGTCATCAATTCGCTGGAGGCCAATCAACCGCGCGACAAAACCGACATGCATGCAGTCTTACGTTCAGTCGCCGAGACGTGGCCACGCCGCGGCATGATGGTCCTGGTCTCCGACTTACTGACGGACACGGACAATTTGATGCGAGGCCTGCGATTATTGCGGCAGCGGGGTCATGATGTGCTGGTCTTCCATGTCATGGATGACGACGAGTTAGACTTCCCCTTTTCCGGGCCGATGCGGTTCGACGGACTGGAAACAGAAGCTTTCCTGAATTGCAATCCGCGTGCTTTACGAGAAGGCTACATGGAAGCGTTAGAACATTTCCTGCAAGACGTGCGACACCGCTGTGTCCAAAACACGATCGATTATGCCTTGATCCGGACCAGTCAGCCACTGGATGCCGTCTTAGCCACTTACTTAAGCAACCGACTGGGAATGCACCACCGCAACTAACTTCACAACCGTCGCGCCCGGCCAGGCAAGACTGAGCTTCAACACGATATCCATCACCGGTAACCAGTAGAGCAAAACCCATGCAGTTTACTTACCAAGCACTCACCTGGGGATTCTTGATCGCCTTGATCCCCCTGTTGATCCACCTGATCAACATGATGCGGCATCGTCGCATCAAGTGGGCTGCCATGGAGTTCCTTTTGCAGAGTTACCGCAAGCACCGTAAATGGGTTTGGCTCAAACAACTGCTGCTGCTGCTGATGCGAATGATGGTGGTGGCCATCGTCGTTGCGATGCTGGCTCAATGGGACCCGAATTCCCAGCTATTTTCGCGATTCGGTGGCCAGGTCACCCACCATTACATCCTGCTGGACGACAGTTATTCGATGTCCGACCAGGCCGGGGGACGCTCGGTCTTTGAAGCTGCTACTGGCGTCATGACACAGATCGGAAACAAGGCCAAGCAACTACGGCAACAGCGCTTCACGTTAATCCGTTATTCCCGCGCCTTGCAGGCCAGCAAGGCAGATTCGGCCACCGACCAGATCGACCAGGTCGCCGACCTGGCAGCTGCCTTTGTCGACAAGGATTTCAACTTGTTGCTGGAAGAGAAGCGGGCCAGTATGCAAGTCTCTCAACTGGCCACCGGCCCCGGCCCGGCCCTGGAACTGGTTCGACAACTGGTAGCCGACAACCACGACGAAAAATGTGTCGTTTACCTGCTCTCCGACTTCCGGGACAACGAATGGCAAAGCCCCCAGGAAATCCGTCAGTCACTGCGCGAGTTACGAGATGCAGAAGCAGAAATCCAACTGGTTCAATGTAGCCAATCGCTTCATCAAAACCTGGGAATCACCTACCTGACGCCAGCAGATGAAACACGGGCGGCGGGAGTCCCGCTGTTTATCAATGTGGGAGTCAAGAACCACGGCAGCGAAACGGTGCGACGCGTGCCCCTTAAAATACGGACCATTTACCACGATCCAGCTGCCCTGCAAACCGGAAACCTCGCTGAACTGGCAGGCGAAACGGACGAATTACCCACGATCATGCTTGATCAGATCGGACCCGGTCAAACCGTCAACTACCGCGCTCAGATCTATTTCCCGCAAGCAGGTGAACACGTGGTAGAAGCCTTGCTGCCAGAAGACGCCGTGGCGGCTGACAATCATCGCTGGAGTGTCATCGACTTCCCGGAAGGGGAACGTGTGCTGGTCATCGACGGTTCGCCCGATTTGGCCAACCAGTATTACCTGACCAGTGCCTTCAAGCCGAGCCAGCAGGCGGTCACCGGGATCGAACCAGAGGTCCAACCCATCCAGTTCTTGCGAGACATCTCTCCAGAAGCCCTCCGCGAGTACAGTGCCATCTACTTGATGGACGTCAGTCGGATGGATACGCGCGCCGTCGAGAACCTGGAGGACTTTGCCCAAAGCGGTGGAGGCATCGCGTTTTTCCTCGGCGACCAGGTCGACGTTTCCTTCTACAACAAGCAACTGTATCGTGAAGGGCAGGGGGTTTTGCCGGTGTCACTGGCCGGTAAAGCACTGCTTAACCCACCACTGGAAGAGAATACGCCTGATATCGAAGTCACGCCGCATCCGATTTTTGAATTCTTCCTGGGCGAACGTAATACGCTGATTCGTCGTGTCCGCATCGAACAATTCATGCAACCGCTCGACACCTGGGAAGCTGGCGACAATTCCACGACCCGGATTGTCAGCCGACTGCACAACCAGCTTCCCTTGGCAGTTGAGCAGCGTTTTGGAGATGGCCGTGTGGTCTGCTTCATGACCACCCTTGGTCCCGAATGGAACACCTGGGCCCGTGACCCCAGTTTCGTGGTCATGCTCCTAAAACTTCATTCCTACCTGACTTCCGTAACGCGAACCCAAGAGACACGGCTCGTCGGTGTTCCCCTGGACGTTTCCTTGCCGGTGCAACAATACAATGATACCGTCACCTTTTTCCTCCCTTCGGAAGACCAGCAGCAACGTTCCGAACAGAAGCGCAAGGCGGTTAAGCCGGCGGTTGATTCGGCACTACTGGTCGCCTCCCTGGGCCGACCTACCCCAGACACCCAGCGTCCCCTGGAAACTGCCCAGAGCGGTATCTACGATGCCATCAAGACAACGATCGATGGCAATGTGCAGGCCAGTCGCTTTGCCGTTAATGTGCAACCCGGCGAGGGCAACCTCTCGATGGTCAAGAACCAAACTCTGATCGAGCAGCTTGATCCAATTAAGGTAGAGATCCTGGCTGCCGACGATTTCAGCGGAACCGATATACAGCATGCCGGGGGAACTGCAGGATTCTGGCTTATGTGGCTCTTAGTCGCTTTGCTCGTCGGTGAACAGTTGTTCGCCTATTGGACCAGTTACCACCCGAGTCGAGGACCAAGCAAATGATCAATCCACTTGCTGCGTCCAGTCGACTTCTCTGGGCACAAACAGAACAGACCTATCACCAGTTCACCCGCGTGCAGTCACTCTCGGAAGGCTGGCACTGGCTCTTGCTAGTCGCCATCTGTGCACTAATCCTGACGTTCGTCGTCACCATGTATCGACGGGATTCCGTCGAATTACCGGTAGGAACCAGCATCGCCCTGATGTTCCTCAGAACGGTAGCCTACTTCGGCATCTTGTTCTTCTTCCTGAATCTCGAAAAACTTACCGAGCAGACATTAACCAAGAATTCGCGGGCGCTGGTACTCATCGATACCAGCCAGAGCATGGGACTGCGTGATGGCCAAAGCCCGGAGAATCCGAGTAATGCCAGTCGCTTAAACCTGGTCGCCGACGAATTAGCCCAGGGAACGCTCATCAAGGATCTGCGCAAGAATCACGACGTCGTCGTCTATCGCTTTGACGAGGAATCCAAACCGACCGAAATCGGTACGTTTCCCAAGCTGCCCAGCGAGGACTTGGCCGTCAACCAGGGCGGATCCCTTTCGCAAACACGGTTACAGTCGCTCAAGGATGGCCGCCGCACGGCCTCGGCTGGCGGACTGCTGCTGGCCGTTGCATTGCTGGCAGGCATCATGCACCTGACCCGTCGCCGCCGTCCGACCGAGGGTGAACAAAATGCCTCCTGGCCATTACTGGTGTCGATGGTCACGCTCATTGCCGGTGTTGTCATCCTGGCTATCGCCAGCCTGCGCAGCCCGGACATTCCCTGGATGACCATGGTCGGCCTGCAGTCGCTGGAATCAACAACTGACAAGCGGACAGTACCCGAGGCGGAGAACAAGACCGAGCCCACGGAAATGGAAATCAACTGGGCGGATCAACTGACACCGCGCGGAACTGAAACCCATCTGGGTGATGCACTTCAGTTCCTGATCAACAAGGAGCGTGGGGGCCCGATCGCTGGTATCGTGGTGGTGACTGATGGGGGCAATAATGCGGGGGAAGATGTTCCCACCGTGCTCAAGGCCGTGCGTGACAGTCATATCGCCATCTACCCGGTGGGAGTTGGATCCAACAAAACCGTCCGTAACGTGCGTGTCCTGGACCTGGATGCGCCGGAACGTGTCTATCCGGGTGATGATTTTTCACTCACCGGTTACCTCCAATCCTTTGGACTGCGGGGGCGCCAAGTGACGGTCCAGCTCGTCTCCCAGCCGGCAGAAGGTTCCGCCCCAGAAAGCCAGCAGAGGATCGAGGAAGAACGACGAATTGAACTACCAGCAGACGGTCTCACCAAGCCTATTGACTTTGAATTAACTCCGGAAGAAGTGGGACGACGCGAGTATATCTTGCGTGTCAAACCGCCCGCCGAAGACAAGAACGACAAGGATAACCAGAAATCGGCTATTGTTGAGAGTATTGATCGCCGCATGAAAATACTGCTCATGGCTGGCGGTCCCACACGCGAGTACCGATTTCTCCGCAATCAGATCTTCCGGGACGAAGATACCATCCTGCACGTCTTGCTGCAGACTGCGGTAGTGGGAGTTTCCCAGGAATCCGATGAAATGCTCTTGGAGTTCCCGCAATTACCGGACGAGTTGTTCGAGTATGACTGCATCGTCGCCTTCGATGCAGACTGGCAAGCGCTGGAGACAAGCCAGGTTGAATTATTGGAACGCTTCATTGCTGAAAAAGCTGGTGGACTGATCGTTATCGCCGGCCCGATCTACACGCCCGAGTGGTCTCGGACCCGACGCGGCCGTGATCGACGAGTCGATATTGTCAAGAACCTCTATCCAGTCGTCTTCTATAACCAGGGAGGAGCGACACTCTCCCTCGGACACTTCGGTGGTACAGCTGCCTGGCCCCTGCAATTTACCGATGAAGGCACGTCAGCCGACTTCCTTTGGCTGGCCAACGATCAAATTGCCAGCGAAGAAGCCTGGGCAGTATTCGACGGGGTTTACGGATTCTATAAGGCTAAGGATCCAAAACCGGGAGCCCAGGTGTTTGCCCGCTTTTCCGATCCTAACACCTCCATCGATAACGAACTGCCGATCTACATGGCAGGACACTTTTATGGTGCTGGACGAGTCTTCTTCCAGGCCAGTGGTGAAATGTGGCGACTGCGGGCCCTGGACGTTACTTATTTTGAACAGTATTACACCAAGTTGATTCGATGGGCCTCCCAAGGCCGACTGTTGCGAGATTCCAGCCGGGGTGTTTTGCTCGTCGACAAGGAGCGTTGCCTGCTCGGTGACCATGTCGGGATCCAGGCCATTCTCACCGACGCCCAACATGAACCGCTGGCCGACGAAACCGTCAATGCCATCCTCGTGTTGCCAGATGGGACACGCAAGCCGATCGAACTTAGACAAGTCAAAGACGCTGCCCGGGACGGCATGTTCGCCGGTCAATTCACAGCGCTGCAAGACGGAGACTACCAGGTAGAACTCCAGGTGCCACAAACCTCCGAGGAAATCTTGCTAATGCAAACTGTCCGTGTGCGTATCCCAGCCCTGGAAATCGAGAATCCCAAACGAGACGATGCCCTGCTTAAAGAAGTTGCCCAACTGTCCCAGGGAGAATACTACATCGGACTGACGACAGCTACCAACCGGGGCGGGGCCAACCGGGCTCCCTTGGCTAGCCACTTGGAACCACAGGACCAGCAAACAACGTTGCCCGGTACTCCCGACCCGGATTTTGAAGAAAAACTTATGGCGTGGCTCATCGGCCTCATCTGCGGTGCACTCTGCCTCGAATGGCTGATCCGCCGACTGGCCCGACTCGCCTAACCCAAAAATTAGCTTGGCAGAAAGACCCCTTCTTACGAGAATAGATAACTTAGCAACAAACCAAGAAACGAGAAACAATGCCTGCGACCAGCGCCAATCTTCACCCACATGTCCGCCGCCTGTTGGCCGGTTTGCGATGGCGCATCCGACTCTACATTTGGCTCGAAGGACTGTTTGTGGCTCTGCTCTGGCTGGGGATGACGTTTTGGGCCAGCCTGGCCATCGACTATTTGCCCGTCCTGGTCGGTGCCAGCGAACTGCCCTTGGCAACCCGGGCCATCCTGCTCACGGCTATCAGCCTGACCCTCGGTTTCATCCTGTACCGATGGATTTTACGACGTACTTTCGTGCAACTTGCTGATCGCAGCATGGCCGTCCTCCTGGAACGCAAGTACGAAGACTTTCAGGATCGCCTCGTGACGGCCGTCGAAATGCACAACCGCCCAGACCACGCTGAAGAGTTCAGCGAAGAAATGCTGGAACAAACCAGTAACGAGGTAAGACAACACCTGGATCAAGTAAAACTGCATCGCATCTTCAACAAAGCAGCACTGCTAAAGCGATTCCTGCTGGCTTGCCTGCTTATCATGCCCATGGGAGCCCTGGCCGCCTTTGATTCCAGTTGGACCTATCAACCCACCAGCGAGTACACATCGGCGCTGGAACTTGGCATGCGACGACTCTACTTGCTAGACAATTCACCCTGGCCACGCAAAGCCAAAATTCAGGTTGTCGGGATTGAACTGGTTCGTACAAACACCGGCAACACTAGCATTGAACTCGAGACACAAAGAACATTCGATAAAAACCGAACCATCAAAATTGGGCGCGGTGCCAATCTAAAACTACTGGTACACGCCGATCGCAGTAAAACGGTTCCGAAAGAATGCGTCATCCACTACCGCACCGAGGATGGGGTTGCCGGGCGACGTAAGATGATCAAGCAGGGAAGTACCTCCGGCGATTTCCAACTTTTCGTGTTTGACGACAAACCCCTCAAAGGAATTCTCACTAGCCTGCGGTTCGATGTCATTGGATTCGATGCCCGGGTCCGTGACTACCATATCCAAGTGGTCGACAACCCCGCCATCATCGAAACCACGCTTGACTACCAGTTCCCACGCTACATCGACAAGTTTCCCGTGAAAGGAGAAGACTGGATCAAAGGAAAGTCACTACCCCTCGGTAGTAACCTGGACATCCACTTCAAAAGTAACAAGTCACTGCGCCAAGTACATTTATTCAACCTCTTCCAGGAAGACCAGACCGGCAACTCAGAACCCGGGACTACTGAAAATGCAGCCGCCAATGACCATACCGTCATCCAGCTAGTTCACGTCGCTGATCATGAACGTGATCAACAAATTCCGCTGGCGATTGCCATGGTCGGGACGACCACCGATCCAGAAACCAAGCGCTCAGTACAGGTAAACCTGCCTGACCTGGTAGAACTGCGTGACCCAGAGACCCAAAAACCACTGAAATGGACCCTCCAAGATGACAAACTTGCCATCCTCGAGGATGGGAATAAGCAAACCCCCGTCACCGCACCTGCCCAAGTCCTGGCACAAGACATCCGCACCAGGCAATGGCTGCCCGCCACCGCAATACTAGCCAGCAAGCCAGGTACGCAATTCAATTATCGTACCGCAAGCCTCCATCGCAACCTGGCTCTCGACATCCTGCTCGTCGATCAAGACGGTGTCGTTAGCGAACGACCCCATCGAGTCTCGCTGGCAGCCAATCGTGATACCACGCCCGTGGTCGAAATCGCCGTAAAAGGAATCGGCTCCGCGGTTACCCCCGATGTCGTGATTCCGGTCGATGGCGTTGTTAAAGATGACTATGGAGTGGCCAGCAACTGGTTCCAAGTACAAGTCGGTGAAAATGAACCTGAACGATTTGACTTTAAACTCCAAAGTGAACAGAAAATCGCCAGTCGGCTCGACTTCCGTGAAATTCGCTCTCAAGAAGATGGCCTCGAATTGACACCCGGCCAGCGACTGGTCCTGACCGTCCATTCTGCAGATCACTACGATCTCGAAGGGGATCCTAATGTCGGTAGCAGTAGCCCCTTGACACTCGATATCGTAACGCCCGACCAACTGCTCTCACTACTGGAGCGACGTGAATTGGCAACCCGGCAACGCTATGAACTTATCATCGAAGAAGTTACCGCCATGAAAGATTCCTTGGAACGAGTCGCCGAAGAATCCCAAGGACTTAATGATCCCAGTGCCGGAAAAGAACCCGAAGACAAACAACCCGACAATGATGAAGCTGCTGGCGACAAGAAACTGACTGCCGAAGAAAAACAAAAACGCGCCCAAAGCTTGAGGTTGTTGCGAGTCCAGCGAGCACTGCTGCAAAGTCAGAAGTCGGCGCAGGAAATTCTCGGCATCGCTACCACCTTCGATG
>JAYGDG010000076.1:0-4069 GCA_046583015.1 Pirellulaceae bacterium
TGTTCAAGACACTCCATGAACAAAGTTTCGTCTTGAGTGTCTGATGACGATCGGCTGATCTGGTCCACGATTTCAGCGATCGTCTCCTGCCGGCTGGATTTTCGAACCCTGGCAACATACCGTTTCAACTCGCGTACCACGTACGACTTGTCGAAGCCAACCGACTTGCTCGTGGCGACCGCGTAAATAACTGATCGTTCACGACGGGTTATCTTGTTGTCAACGGCTGCCACGGAGAACATCGCGTGGAGTAAGCTGGCCGGTGGTTGCTGGTGCGTTTTGCTCATCTCTACTGAATCGGCCACCCCAGGGCTCGCTGCAACCGGAACTGGGCGGCGTTGTAGTCGACGACCGACCTCAGGAATTCACGGCGCGCCTGGTCAAGAGCTCGAATCGACTGTAGCGCTTCGATGGGAAGCCCTTCACCTTCGCGGATACGTTCCAAATCTCGCTGGTAGGCATTTGTCGCCGACTTGATGCCCAACTTGGAGATCTCGATTCGTTCTTTGCGTGACTTGACTTGTTCGTGTGCTTCGACGATCTCGCGAGCCACGCGGTCCATCATGCCGACTTGCTGTGCTTCTACCTGGTCGTACCGCGATCGCGTTTCATCCCGTTTGGCCCGTTCACCGAATCCAAAGTTGCGTAGTTCCCAGTAGACGGTTGCATCAAAATCAAACCGCCTCCGCTGGTTGTCGATGTTTGAACCAAACCCACCGCCGAAGCTGCTCTGGCTGACACCAAGTAAGACGCTTGGCAGCATAGGGGCGTACTTCTCGCGACGATAACGGTAGACAGCTTCGCAGACCAGGAATTGTAACTCGGCCAACTCGGGACGGTTTTCAAGCCCGTTAGCGAGCAACTCGCCCGCTGACATTTCCAGCGAGACGAGATCGATGGGGACGATGGTTGGCTCCTGCGGCACGATTTCCACGGTAGGATCGAGGCTTAAAAACTCCGCTAAGCGGGCGCTTGCTACGCGTCGATTCTCTTTGGCACGAGACAGTTCGACACGGTGACTGATCAGTTCTGAGCGGGCACGGTTGGCGTCGGCTTGCGATCCCTGGCCTGTACTGGCGAAGGACGAGGTTAAGTCAGCTAGTTTCTTCGCGTTGTCACGTGTCTCTTCCGAAATACGCAACTGTTGTGTCGTGCGCAGTAAATCGAGGTAAGCCAGCGCCGTGGCCAACAACGTGTCGTTCGTCGTGACCTGCATTGCCGCGTTGTCGGCAGATGCAGCATGTTCGGCAATCATTGGCTGAAACACTGCATCGGCGGAGTGAAACTGGCTCGAGACACCCGGCACGGCCGGGGAACCAGCAGCCACAGCACCCGCTCCTAATCCTTGTTGAAACGACGAACGGCTCGCGTCAATCACACCTCCCCCAGCCGTTTGCAACGTTCCATCGTGATGATTGAAGCTCACACCAGCGCGGAGCGAGGGAAGCCACAATGCATAGGCGGCCTCCAGTCGAGCATAGGCCTCACGATACCTGGCGGCGGCAAATTCTATCTGTGGATTTTGGCCCGTGGCAAGCGATAATGCACCCGTCAAATCAAGGTCGATGGTCGTCGCATCCGCCTCGACTGAAGCCGCTTTCACCGGAGGGTTGAGCGCCTGCTGGATCGTCCGCGGTTCTAGCGCCACGTTCGCCAGTTTATGGGTGCGGGGGACAGGCAATAATTCGGACACGTCACGCGTGCCAGTTTCTCTGGGTTCATCAAACGTCGCAAGTTGGACAGTACTGGAACTTGTGCCGCCACGGTCTGCTGTCCTGGTCGGGCCGGTTCGTGGTCCAGGGTATTGGTTCAGGCTCAAGCAGCCGCCGGTGATGACGACATTTCCCAGCAGAATGGAAAAAGCCAGGAAACGCATGGCCATGGAACTGATGCCTCGCAACGAGCACTAGACTAGCTGACCCCACACCACGCCAAGCGAGAGGGTCCGTTAATAGATTTTCGACCCGTTACAGACTGCTTCATCAGCAAAAACGGAATAATCGGTATCTGTTTCCTGACCAGATGTATCTTTCCCAGATAGCCATTTGCTATCTATTTAACCCTGGTTAACATGGAGATTATGCCTCTTTAGGGAGAGGAGTCTTCCGATTTTGAAAGGTAGCTCGATGAAAATCGCTTGCGTGCCCATGCTGGCACTGGTCATGGTAACCGGCTTGGCCTGTAGCACTGGCTGTCGTCCGGCCGCCGTGAGCGGTGTGGATAGCAGCAAGAGCCGTACCGTCAGCGTGGACATCCTGACCGCAGTCCCAACCACCATGGAGCGGATCACGACGCAACCGGCTACCGTTCGCGCCCACTTCGAGACGCACGTGTTTGCCAAGGTGGCTGGCTATCTGACCGACCTGAAAGTCGACATCGGGACATCTGTCAAGGAGGGTGATGTGTTGGCCGAGATTAGCATTCCAGAAATGGCCAAACAGCGAGAAGTCCAGTTGGCAACGATCCGCAAAATGAAAGCGAACGAACGTCGAGCGACGGCCCAGTTGGCTGTCTCCAGAGCGAGTGAGTTGTCCTATCAGGCCAAAGGAGACCAGGCCGTAGCCGAAGTTGATAAGGCGGACGCTGGATTGAAAGCCGCTCGCGTCGAGTTGGATCGGGTGACGTCCCTGGTTAAGAAGCAGGCCGTGGCGGTCCGTTTACGGGATGAATCTCAAAAGAAATATGATACGGCAGTCGCCGAAAAAACGGCCGCCCAAGCCGCAGTGATGGTGGCGAAGGCTGAATTGACGTTGGCCCAGGCCCAAGTCGACGCCGAAAATGCCGACTTGGACGTCGCCAAGGCAGCAACCGAGGTGTCGGAACGAGAATTGGACGAACTGGATGAGCTGATCAAGTACGCACAAATCATCGCTCCCTTCGACGGTGTTGTTACGCAGCGAAACGCCGAACCAGGTGATCTTGTTCGCAATGTACAAACCGGTTCCGGCAAAGAGGGCAAACCGCTGTTCGTCGTCTCGCAATACGACAAAGTGCGTGTGCGAGTTTACGTACCTGAACGTGACGCTCCCGAGACCACGGTGGGCGATTCCGTAACGATTACTTTGCAAGCTTTACCAGGCGAGGTCTTCTCAGCAGAGATCTCTCGAGTGGCAGGTGTCATAGACGAACGAACACGAACGATGCTGGTCGAGATTGATCTGGACAACCCGGAGGGTCGAATTCGACCTGGCATGTTCGGTCAAGCCAGCATCACGCTTGTCCCTCCCGGCAGCGGACTCACGCTACCGGTCAACGCCGTCCATTTCGATGCCGAGGGTAACGGCTACGTCTACCTAGCGGATGCTTCTAACAAAGTCGCGATCGTTGAAATTCAGACCGGTCTGGACAACGGTACACAAATTGAAATCATTGACGGGCTCACCGGCAGCGATCGAGTCATCGGACCACTGTTGCATCGACTCAAGGCTGGTCAAACGATAGACGTCAACTGAAGCCCACATGCGGATTGATAGTCCATGTTCCTGATAAAATTTGCGATCAAGAATCCCTACGTCGTGCTCGCCTTGACGTTGGGCCTTTGCCTGCTGGGACTGGCGGTTATGCCGCTGTTTCCTCTCGACATTCTCCCCGACTTTAAGAAGCCGGTGGTCGTCAGCTATTTCTCCTACCCGGGCTTGCCAACGGGTGAAATGGAAAAGAGCGTTACGTCGCGTGTGGAACGGGCACTCACGCTGGCGGGCGGAATCGAACACCAGGAATCTCGCACGATGCCAGGCGCTTCGATGATCAAGATCTATTTCCACCCGGGCACCAATCCCAGTTCGGCGATGAACGACATTGTCAATCTCGAAGCGAGCGACATGTTTCATCTGCCGCCTGGGATTGAGTTCCCCTTCACGCTCCGCAGCGAACCGGCCAACCTGCCCGTGGTGCTGGCTGCGATTTCAGGAGAGGGTCTGAGCGAAAAAGAACTCTACTCGATTGGATACTACGCGGTACGCAATAAGCTGGGTGGACTTAAGGGCGTGCAGATCCCGCACCCGTTTGGCGGCAAGTTTCGGCAAATGATGATTTACGTCGATCCCGTTAAGCTGCAGTCGTTTGGTTT
>JAYGDG010000100.1:0-1841 GCA_046583015.1 Pirellulaceae bacterium
TCTGCCAGGGCATCGACAAAGAAGGTGCCTTGATCCTGGCCACCACGGAGGGGCCTGCCCGGATATTCGCCGGCCTGGTCCAGGAAGTGAAGTGATCGCTGGCGCGCCAAACGGAAAGGGGCTTAGTAAGCTAACCCTGCCAGCCAGTCTAGACAGCGGAAAGCAACTGCCACGACGAGTCCCATCAGGCCGATAAAGACACTCATCACCATGAAAAAACGAAATGTCCAGAGCAGCAATCGATCCGACTGTTGACCGGTCAGACTAAGCAAGATTCCACCCAACACAAAGAAGATGACACTCAAGGCAAGTGGCATACCAAGGGTCGTAGTACCAATCAGGAATTGAAGCGAAAAACCACCCACCGTTGAATAGGGCCAAGAGACCAGGTTCATACAGAGGACGAACGCCAACGGAAGGCCCCACCACCGCAAGCTGAACCAGGATGACGAAGAGCCGCCTGGGGATGAAACCCCATCGACCGCCGCCCGACGCAGCATTCCCGGCCCCCGAAAATAGTTGCCCGGATTAAGTAAGCTCTTCAATCCTGCCGGGATCGACAAGGAAGCTAATGCCGGTTTTCTCTTGGATTGATCAATGGGACTGACCAGCTTCTTGGCCAGGCGACCGTAGGTTCGAAACGCGTAACGCATTTGCGGCTGGTCTTCCCCCTTCAATTGGGTTTCCCGCGGGAACATCTCTCCCCGCATGGCCCAGCGAATCGACCGCTTCCCTTCTGCCATCAAGTCGCAGACGAGACTCATCAATTCCCACAACACGCGATGAACAATCGCCAGGGATTCCTCGGTCCGCTCCGCAATCCAGACACTCATGCGCCGTTTGACAGATAAACCTGACAGGTCACCCCTATCCGACTTGGCCTGGTAATATCGAATCCAGCGCTCGGAAGCAACATGGTTCCAGCCTTTCGACTGCTGCGCAAGTAACTGCCGGGTCGACTTGGATTGAAAAACCAAAGCCGGTTGACCAGCCTGGGTGCCAAATGAAAAAGTACCGAAGTTAGGAATCACCTGTTTCTGGCGCCCATAATGCTCTGGCTGCAGCACGTAATCCCAGAAACCATCCACGACCGCCGTCACCTGCTGGACTTGTAACTGCAATCCATTTGCCAGGAACTCTATCAAGGACGCACTTGTTAGGGGCTGGTCAGCATCCAAGAAGGCATTGCGATCCGTCGCTGACAAGGAGCCCAACTCGGGGACCGAGGGGCTCGGTGTTGGCGGTGCTGGAGTAACTGGCGATGAGGACGGCTCGACAGTAGGCTCGACGACCGGTTCCGCAACTGGCGCTGAGGGTGCTGGGGCAGTTGGCTCGGGTTCAACTGCTTCGTCCGTCACCGTTTCGCTAGTGACCGGTTCACTCGTTGGCGCTGAAGGGGGTGGACTGGCCACATCTTCCACCGTGGCCGGCGTCGGATCGGCCTGCAACTCAAAGCGATCGTAAATCGAACTCCAGGACATGAAAACAGCTGCCTGCAACAGCGTGTCACCGGAAGCGAGGGCCTCGACTCGATCATTCTGATCGGCTGGCATCTGCACGGAGACCTTGTGCGTCGACCCTTTCAATTGGCCGATCACCGTGCGGCCATCTCGAAACCGGTCATCCGGTGTATAGCCGTAAGTTCGCTCCGAAGAGCCGAATTCGATTTCACAGGAGTAGGTAACTCCCAGCAGCTGTTCCAGGATCTCATCACGCTGATAGCTATACCGATCCATCGCCGCAAACTGGTCGAACACGGCCACCAAGGCAGCATGATCCAGAGGTGCCCCAGGACTTGTCGTCGATTCTGACACAGCATTGCCCCTAAACGGCTGAAGGAT
>JAYGDG010000147.1:0-5706 GCA_046583015.1 Pirellulaceae bacterium
AAGCTGGTTGGTCGACGAGTCATTGCCCCCAAGATTAACTCCAGCCGGACTTGGGAAGGACTGATCGGTGGAGTGGCTACCACCGCGATGGTCGCCGCCTTGCTCTGGAAAGTGACCCCCTTCCGGTTCCTGGAAGCTGCTTGCATGGGAGTGGTGGTGGCGATCATGGGATTCGCCGGCGGGATGACCATGTCAGCCATTAAGCGGGATCGGGGCGTGAAGGATTATGGAACCCTGGTGCAAGGTCACGCAGGAGTTCTGGATCGCATCGATTCACTCTGCTTTGCCGCCCCCGTCTTCTTCCACTTTGCTATCCATCGTCCCTTCCTCTGGACGTAGCGTGTGAGAGCTTTGCCGATGTTAGCGCATGAACGGTAACGGTCCGGAGACTCGTATTCGTTCCGCTGGAACGACGATTGCGGGTTCAGTTGCACCGCTAGCCGGGATTTCGACTCGGGGAATCTGTGACCAGCTTGGTGGTGCAGGCAGGCCACTGGGACTTCCCGTTGCCGGTGCCGCCAACTGCTGGGGACGGCTCAAGCGAGTGGCCGCGCTGCCGGCAGACTGACGCCGGTACCAGCTGCCACCAGCAGCGGTTCGCTGGCCCGTGGAAACTGGCGTAGTTAATGATTGACTTTGCCGGGTGGCAGCTTCCACTGCACCGGCCCGGGTACTGGCAATCCGCTGCCAGTCCATGGCGCCGGTCCGAGGTTGCCAGCCATCACGTGCCGGCGCGCTGGCTGGTCTGATTGTTGAACTCTTATTGGCTACCAGCGTGGCCCCGGAGGCTCTCGCGGCCGGCAGACGACTTCCCTTGGCAACCCAGTCGACCCAGGATAGTTGCAACTGCGAAAGATCCTGGTAACCGTAATATTCCCGGGTCGCTTCGTGCCAGTTCTTGCTTCGCATGCCGCTACCGAGGTAACGAATGAAATGCTGCTTCCCTCCCTGGGCCAGCAGGAATCTCGCTAGCGAGTAACCCTGTGAATACAAAGGCAGGATATCGCTCGGATAGTCTCTTAGATGGTACATCCGATTGAAAGGGAGCGCCCGCCCGGTCTTCAAGAAACGGATCAGGTACTGGTCCTGCTTGGCTCGCTCCGAGGCATGTTCGACTGTCGTGCAGGCCCCTTCGTCCGCCCAGCGGGGGAGGGGGCGGCCAAAGTGAGTGGCAAAAACGGTGTGGGTGATTTCGTGAGGCAAAACGCTGTCCAGGATCCTCTGCCGCGATCCCTGGATTGTCATTTGCCACTGACCGGGCTGGCCATTGCTGAAAACAAAACTGGTTACCCCGCCGGCACCAAGTTGAGGGCTGGCATGCACGCGGATGGGGCAGGGCTGCGGCCAGTTGGGCAATTCATGCCCCAGCCACTCGAGGGCCATCTCCTTGCGGAATTGTTCTGCTGCCAGGCAAACTTCTTTCGCCAAGGGGGCAGAACCTGCCGTGACCAGGAAATTCTTACTGCGGTGACTGGCACCGAGTGACACGATGATGGCGACCCCTAACAGGCCGTAGCGAAGACGAGCGTCCATGCTCGATGTAACTCCCTTGAAGTGGGTGATGCAGACAGTCACTTCCTGTGACCGTTAACTTGTTTAAGACTGTTGATCGAGAGTGCAATTGCTGCGCCCAGCGGTTTGCCTTGTTGCCAAAACCAGCCGCGCCCTCGAATGCCCCTCCTTAAAAATCGCCTCCCAATGTTGCCGGGAAACCGTCTCATGAAACGTCTAAAACAGTCTGCCGGACGCGTAAGATTTACAAAGCCTACCCGATCGCTGTTCGATTCACCTAGACTGATTTGGGGAGTCTTGCAGAAGTGCTAGCAGTGACTCGTTGGCAGCGGGAAACGGGTAGTCGTTTAAGGCTTGCCGCGGGATCCAGGTGAAGGGAGCACGCGGTGGCGGGTTTTGAGGCAGGGGCCGGCAGTCGAAAAAATGCAGTTGCAGGGTGCCATGCTCGTAGGTGTGCAACACCAGCGGATATTGACCGACGACTTGGACATGCAGGCCTGTTTCTTCCAGGCATTCGCGGATGGCAGCCTGCTGGGGTGTTTCCCCTGCTTCGATCTTGCCGCCGGGGAATTCCCAGGTTCCGGGGAGCAGCTGGTCACTGCCGCGGGGGCCGGCCAGGAACTGGTCCTGGTCTTGCACGACGGCGATGGCAATGGGCTCTATTCCCGTCATGGGAACTGTTCCTAGGACTGTACCCGCTCGAGCAGTCGACCCGGTGATCCCATGGCGTTATAGCCGCCATCGTTATGGAGGACTTCTCCGGTGATTCCATCGGACATCTCGGAGAGCAAAAAGGCCCCGGTTCGGCCCACTTCGTCGTGGGTAATATTGCGAGCCAGTGGGGCCATGTGTTCGTAGAGGGCCAGCATCTTGTTGACGCCGGCGGCGGAGCCAGCCAGTGTCTTGAGCGGGCCGGCGCTGAGGGCGTTGACACGAACACCACGGGGTCCCAGGTCATAGGCCAGGTAGCGGACGGCCGCTTCCAGTGCCGCCTTGCAGATTCCCATCACGTTGTAGCCGGGGACACATTTTTCGCCACCAAAGTAGGTCATGGCAGCGACCGCCGCGTTGTCGCTAAAGATATCCTTGGCGGCATTGGTGACGGCGATCAGGCTGTAGGCGCTGATCTCCATGGCCATCTTAAAACCTTCCCGACTGGTTTCCACGGTGTCTCGGTTGAGGTCGTCGCGGTCGGCGAAGGCGATCGAGTGGAGCAGGAAATCGATTTTGCCGAACTCCTCGGCCGCCTTGGCCATCACGGCCTGGATGTCATCATCGTTCTGGACGTTCATGGGAACCAGGAAGCGGGCGTTTTCATAGCCATCGGTACACTTGGTGACTCGTCGACGGTTCTTTCGGCGTTCGTCACCCGGTCGATCGGGCAGGTGACTGAATCCACATTCACCCCCTTCTTCCAGGATTTGTTTGGCAATGGCCCAGGCGATGGAACGGTCGTTGGCCACACCGAGAATCACCCCTTTTTTCCCGTCAAAGAGACCCATGGTTGTTTCTTTCCTTTTATGGTTTGGCAAGGATTGCTGCAGTCGTCTGTTTCAGAACGTACCAGAATACCGGTTTTAGGGCATTTTTACCACGGCATACGGTTGGACAGGTGTCTTGGGGGGCCGGCAGCGATGTTGCTATTTTGATCCGGGTTTCGCTCAAAGTGACTACAGGGTGGGGTGGTTTTCGAGTAAAATCGACCACAGGTGACATTGTTCAGGGCGATGATCGGTGGGGTACCGGTAGTATGGGGCGAGCAGTTGATTCATGGGAGGCGGTGATTCTGCGTTGGGCTGCCCAGGCAGAGTCGCCTGATGGAGCGTCGCTGGTGGAGTTATTGAGGCCGCTGGCCAACTCCTGGGGAGTTTCCTGGCTGGCGGTTGTTTCGGCTCAGCGGGGGAAATGGTCGCTGGTGGCGGAGTCGAGTTCTTCCGACGGTTTGCCACTCGATTTATTGGCCGAGGTATTAGACCAGGGGAAAATGGTGCAGGCGGCCGAGACGGTGGCTGCTCCCTTATCCAGTGCAGGGACTCGCAGCGACCTGCTGGTGGTGACCGGTTTAGACCTGAACAAGCCTGGTTGCCGGGAAGAGTTTGCCTTGTTACTGGACTTGTTGCAGTCGGGGCGGGAGGCGGTTCGCGGTCGCCTGGTTGCTTCGCAACGGGCGGAGCGCCTGGAAGCGTTGCTGGAGATTGCCGGACACTGGCGCCAGATTAAGCGGATGGATCTTTTGCTGGTCCAGATCGCGGAGGCGGCGACACGGCTGCTGTCTGCCGAGCGGGCGAGCATTTTCTTGTGGGACCGTTCGCAGAAAGTACTGGTTGGTCATCCGGCTCTGGGTACTCCTGATCGGCAGTTGCGGATTGCGGATGATGCGGGGATTGTTGGCCACGTGGTGCAGACCGGCGATTTCGGCCGCCTGGACCTGGAGGATGATGCGGGTGACGTTGATCGTCGCGTCGATCAGCAGCTGGGTTTTAAGACGCGGACCTTGTTATGCTGCGCGTTGACTGGCAGCAACGACCAGCGGCTGGGTGCTTTCGAGATGATTAACAAGCTGGAGGGTAATTTTACGGACGAGGATGAAGTGGCCCTGCTGGAACTGGCAGAGCAGGCTGCCCTGGCACTGGAAGGAACGCATGAAGTTGACCGCTTGTTGAAACAGCGGGCCCGGATGTCGGAGGAGGCAGCCGAGGGGATTCAATTGATTGGTGAGAGTACGGCGATCCAGGCTTTGCAGACGACGCTGGAGCGGGTCGCGGGGACGGATTTGGCCGTCTTGATCCTGGGTGAAAACGGTACGGGCAAGGAGATCATCAGCCAGCTGGTCCATTACCTGAGCCCGCGCCGCCAGGAACCGCTGGTGGCGGTCAATTGTGCGGCGCTGACCGAGACGCTGCTGGAGAGCGAGTTGTTTGGACACGTGGCGGGTGCTTTTACTGATGCGCGGGAATCGCGGGCCGGCAAGTTCGAGCTGGCTTCCGGTGGTACGCTCTTCTTGGACGAGATTGGCGAGATGAGTCCCAGTGGCCAGGCCAAGCTGTTGCGGGTCCTGGAAGAGAAGGTGGTAGTCCGGGTGGGTGGGTCGTCTCCGATCACGACCGATGCCCGGGTGATTGCAGCGACCAACCAGAACCTGGCAGAGATGGTTCAGCAGAAGCGGTTTCGCGAGGATCTTTTCTTCCGCTTGAACGTGGTTAGCCTGGAGTTGCCGCCGCTGCGTGAGCGGGACCAGGACGTGTTGTTGCTGGCGGAATTCTTCCTGGAGACTTTTTCGCCGAAGGCGCGTCGCAAGGTTCCGCGGCTGATGGCCTCGGCCAAGAAGCGGTTGTTGAGTCATTCCTGGCCGGGGAACGTTCGCGAGTTGCGTAACCTGATGGAGCGGGTGGTGTACCTGGTCACTGAGGAGAAGATCGAAGCGGAGCACTTGGATTTTGTTTTAACCCCGGACCGCGCGGGGTCTGCCGTGCTGCTCGACTTGCCACTCAATGATGCGACCCGCGAGTTTCAGGTACAGTACATTGGCAGCCAGATTGACCGGGTGCAGGGGAACATGACGGCGGCGGCCGAGCGGCTGGGCCTGCACCGGTCGAATTTATATCGCAAGATGCGTCAGTTGGGGATGGAGACGGGAGAAGCTTAAGTGAAAGGGCAGGGAGGGGCTCTCCCCTTGTCGCTGGTTGCTGGCGCGTTACGATACGCTGATGGCATGCGAGGGATCGCTCGCATGTCGGGCCCCCATAGCTCAACTGGCAGAGCATCTGACTCTTAATCAGAGGGTTCTAGGTTCGAGTCCTAGTGGGGGCACTGAGGCCATTTGGCCTAGATTGCAAGCAACGGCACTACGCCGCACAGGCTTGTTTTTCAGAGATTTCTGCTGACCTTGCTTCGTTGGCAGTAAGGCGTTGCGACTGTCTGCTGCTTGGTGCTGCACACTATTCTGCACAATTTTTGAGAAGGGATTTGTGCCCCACCGCCGTGCTGCAACGTATTTGCAACGGTTCCACAGGCTGCTCACTGTTCAATGAACGCATGAAGCGTGAGGGCGGAACGCCTACCCCACCACCGGGCCGCCGGGCAAGGAAAATGGGGGGCTACCTTCGACCAGCTTACCAGATCACAACACGAAGTGCTTGGTTAGGCCCCGCGACCGGGCCGCCGGGCAAGGAAAATGCATCGCGGCCACGTCCA
>JAYGDG010000364.1:0-1921 GCA_046583015.1 Pirellulaceae bacterium
TTGGTTCATGGAATCGTTGGAGCGTCCGGCGGTGGATCGTTACGGCAGCTGGCAGTCATGAGGCGAGAGGAGTTCAAACCCATGTTATTGAAACGATGGTACGGCGTGGATTTGTTAGGTGAGGATATCAGCCGTTTGCAGCAAGAGATGTCACGGTGGTTTGGTGGTTCGACCTCAGCGGCATTTCCATTGATGAACATTTGGCGAGAAGAGAACCAGGTGTTTGTAGAGGTGGAATTACCGGGTGTTTTGCAAGCGGACGTAGAAGTCTTGGTGACTTCGGATAACCAGTTGGTAGTATCCGGGCAGCGTCGACGATCGTCTGACGAGGGCTGTTATCGTCGGGAGCGAAGGTTTGGGGAATTTAGCCGGACAGTTGCTTTACCGGCAGAAGTCGATCCCGAACAGGTCACGGCCCTTTTGCAGGATGGTATTCTGCGAATCCGGTTGACAGAGAAAGTGGCTTGCCAGCCGCGCAAGATTGAGGTCCACAACGGTACCCGGTCATGACAGAGGAGGGACTGGGGAGGTTCATATTTTCAGGACAGGTGAATTTAGAGAGGAGACCTATTATGACCAGGAAAACTCACGACCATCATGAATCGGTTTGTTGCCAGGAAGAGGCTGTCAATAATGCGGTTCAAGAAATTGATTATTCCAGGAAGCCATTGGCTGATGTGATTGAAAAGGATGACGCGTACGAGTTGCACCTTGATATGCCAGGAGTGGAGAGTGACAACCTGGAGGTTGTTTATGACCAGGGTGAGCTTTCCGTACGGGGTTTGGTCGTTGCGGGCCCGGAACATGCCGAGTTGCTCTACAACGAACGTCCTGCCGCCAGTTTCTCTCGCAGCTTTTCGATTGCCGACGGAATTGATCCTGACAAAATCACAGCCCGTTTGGACAACGGTGTTGTGATGATCGAGTTAGGGAAAACGGCAGCAGTGTTGCCGAAACGCATTGAAGTACGGTCTGATTAAAACGGACTTCGTAGAAAAATCGACTATCCCCCCTGGGGTCACGGAGTGAGCAGCGAGAACGCAACTGCTCGTTCCGTGGCCCTTTTTATATGGCCAGGTGAGGTCACCAGGCTGGCGGGAAGGACTGCAATCAAGGTGGCTGGTAGTTCTTGCCGCTTCTTCGAGAGGGTAAGATGAGAGCGTTTGATTGTTGCAGGGTTATTCTTCTTTAGGGAGCGAGACAGGGTATGAACCGATTACTGCGTTGGATTTGGAGAAAGGGACTTGTTTCCACGTTTATGGCCGGTTTTTTCGTGATCCTGCCCATTGCCATTACGCTCGGCATCATGGGGTATATGGGTTCGCTGTTGAAAACGTGGTTGGGTGCCGATAGCCCGCTGGGCTCCCTCTTGCAGCGAGTAGGCTTGAACTACGTCACCAATGCGATGCTCGCTTCGGTGATTGGCTGGATCACCGTACTGTTGGCGATCTGGATCCTGGGCGCGATCGTAAAGTCTGCTGCCCGCTATCGCTTCGAAACTTTTGTTCACCAGTCGCTTAATCAAATTCCGGTGATAAGTAGTATTTACGGTCCGGTTTCCAAAGTCGTTGGCATGCTCAAGCGGGATGAAGGCTCAGAGATGCAGAGCATGTCGGTAGTCTTCTGTGAATTTGGTGCAGAGCATGGTGGCGGGTTTCTGGCCTTGTTATCGAGTGAGAAGATTTATCACTTTGGGGGCCGTGATTGCTACATTGTCTATATCCCCACGTCGCCCATTCCGATGTCAGGTGGAATTGTCTTTGTGCCGATCGACATGGTGCAACACGTGGATATGGAAGTAGAACACCTGATGCAGATTTACCTGTCGTTGGGTGTGATGTCGGAAGTAGTTATACCGGAAAAATATATTCAACCTGAAATTGCCGTACCGGTTCATACTAGCGAAGGGCCTGCAAAGGTG
>JAYGDG010000187.1:0-1675 GCA_046583015.1 Pirellulaceae bacterium
CTCAAAGAAGACACGGAACTAAAACTGGGGACTATCACTAAGGCGGTGGTCACTGTGCCGGCTTTCTTTAATGAGCCGCGACGCAAGTCGACCCAGGATGCGGGTCAGCTGGCGGGCCTGGAAGTGATCGACATTATCAATGAACCGACCGCGGCAGCAATCGCTTACGGGGTCCAGCAAGGTTTCCTCTCTGAACACGGTGCCACGAAGCACAAAGAACGTATCCTGATTTACGACTTGGGTGGCGGCACGTTTGATGTCACGCTGCTTGACATCGATGGCTATCAATACACGGCAATTGCAACCGCAGGTGACGTATTCCTGGGTGGCATTGATTGGGACCGACATATCATCGACTATGTCGCTGAGCAATTCCAACAGGCACATGGGGTCGACCCGAGAGAAGATGCAGCAAGCATGCAAGCCCTGATGGCAGATGCCGAGGACGCCAAGCGTTCACTGTCGCAACGTGACAGTGTCAGCCTGAGTGTCAATCACAATGGCCTCAGGCTGCGAGTAGAATTGACACGCAGTCAATTTGAATCGATGACTGAAGATCTCGTGCAACGAACGTTGTTCACGACCCAACAGCTGCTCGACCGAGCCAAGTCAGGCTGGCAAGACTTGACTCGAGTACTGCTGGTCGGCGGATCGAGCCGCATGCCAATGATCCAGGAGATGTTAGCGCAGCAGACCAGCAGCCCCGTCGATCGTTCACTTGATCCAGACGAATGTGTGGCCCACGGAGCGGCCATCTACGCCAGGATCCTGCTCAATGACACGGACGGAGAGCATCCACAAATTCAAGTAACGAACGTCAACTCACATGATCTTGGTGTGCTCGGTATGGAACGCGAAACGGGAATGAGTCGACGAAAGGTATTACTGGACCGAAATACGCCATTACCGGCTACCGGTTCAGCCCGTTTTACGACCCGTGAAGACAATCAAAAGCAGGTGTCGGTTGATGTGATCGAAGGAGGAGACGCCAGTGGTAAAAATGCCACCTCGATCGGACGCTGCCTGGTAACGGACTTGCCCGCTGGCTTACCGGCAGGAACACCGGTCAATGTTCGTTTTACCTATACGCAAAATGGCCGACTGGAAGTTGCCGCCGCAGTCACCGACACAGAACAGGCAACCACGCTGGTTCTGGAACGAACATCCGGTCTCTCTGATGACGAACTCACTCGCTGGGAAAATCGAATTTGCACTGGCTTCATGCAAGGAGAACTGGAACTATCATCACCCCTGAGCGACTTGGAGGAACCCCTAGAAATTCTCATCAAACCAGATGCAGTCAGTAACAACGATGAAGAAATCCTGGTGGCAGCTATCCCCGTGGCCACCGAGACCACGCCCGTTCTTGCTGACACCGATCAGGACGTGGCAGGCGACGATACTGGCGAGGACTTCCTGGCCGCCCTGGCGGATACTATCGATAGTGATGAAGAAGAGGAGTCGAGCACTGAGGAAGCAGAGGAATCGGCAGAATCCGTTGATGCTGACCTCGACGATTTCTTCAATAATTTCGACTAAAGCGGGTTCGCCACTCTACGGTTTGAGCGCGGCTCATTTTGCTCTACAATGGAAATATCGCGTTTCACGGAGTAATCGCTCACATTCTGTCCCGCTTCTCACACTGACTCCGGCCCGCAGGTATCATGCCCGATTT
>JAYGDG010000319.1:0-2718 GCA_046583015.1 Pirellulaceae bacterium
TTATTTGAACACCGAGCTGTTGGTTCGAGACAATGCGAGTGGCCTCGGTGACATCGGCAACTAGCAGCAATTCGAAATCCTCGCCATCCTGCATCGCATGTTCTAAGGCAGTCAAGCCGGCTCCGGGTTCGGCAGCCAGGGTAAACGCTGCATCCGAGATGGGAATGGCCTGCAGGTCTAATATCGCGCGTAGTCCGTTTTCGGAGGCCAATCGGTGGAGGTCCAGCGTAAGCCCATCACTGATATCAATCGCAGCCTTGATTTGGTATTCCGCAGCAAGCTGCAAACTCTCCCGCAACCGCGGTTCAAAATCAAGGTGATGACCAAGGATGCTGCCCCCTAATTGCCCAGTAAGGAGGATCGCGTCTCCGGCTGACGCACCGATGCGACACCAAAGACCGTGGGGGCCCTGTGCACCGATGAGATTGACGGTTGCCACCAGCGGACCGTTCCAAATAGAAATGTCCCCCCCAACTAAATCGACGCCATAGCGTTGGGCGAGAGGAAGCATTCCTTCGATCAGTCGTTGACAAAGACCGAACGGATCGCCCTCTGGCAACACCAGTGAGACGGTTGCGCCTACGGGGGTGCCCGCCATGGCCGCCAGGTCACTAAGATTGATGGCCAGCACCTTGTGCCCTATCTGCTCCGGGGAACTCGTATCAAACGTAAAGTCGAGCCCCTCCACGATGGTGTCGCAGGCTAGCAGTAGCGGTGAACCGCACGACCAGTCGAGAACGGCGGCGTCATCGCCGGGCCCTACCGTGACACGTTTGGAAGCGGGCAGTCGATCTCGCAACCAACGGACAATTTCAAGTTCCATGGCGTCAGTCCAGAGGAGCCTTGTGGGGCTCCACGAGTAACGGCAACAGTAAAACGCAAGGTGGCACAGAGATTGTCGAAACGAGAGGCAAAAATGTCAAGCGTACTGAAGATTCAGTGGCTGACAAGCCCATGTCAGCAAGGGCCAGGATGATGGCCTAAGATCCGGGGACCCTTGTGAGGTGGCCGAATAGAACCTGCTGGTCGCGAAGCAGGTAGAATTTTAAAGGTGTCTTGCTTTTATATTCGGCGCTGGAAAGAACATACGAAAGGTTGTCCAGACTTACCGTTTCCCATTTATGGATTCCCAACAACACGTCGTGGGTCCTAATACCGTTCTTCGCGGCGGGACTCCCTTCTCGAATCTCGACTACACGCAAACCTCCGCGATAGCGCTTTTGATGCGTTCCTAAGCGTCCGCGGGAGACGGTTGTCGTGCGAACGCCAAGTTCATCCCAGGCCCGCTTTGTAACCGCAGGTGGAAGTACGGCCGAACCGGATCGCAAGAGGTGAACGCTGAATGTTTTGGCGTTGCGTTGTAGAGCGATCGAAACCGGGGAGCCCGACGTCGTGCGCAATAGAGCGCGTTCGTAGTCCAGGCGGTTTCTAATCGGCACACCTGCAACGTTCAGGATGACATCGCCAGGCTTGACCCCCTGGCTGGCAGCAGAACTGTCGGCATGGACCCTGCTGACAACGTAAAGAGAAGGGTGTGAAGAATATTGAGTCGTGGCGTCGATGCCCAGTGTGGTTCGCGGACCTGCTTCAAAAAGAAGTCGCGCCGCGATATCTAACGCGTCGTTAGAGGGAATGGCGAATCCAATACCCTGAGCTCCAATTCGAACGGCCACGTTAACACCGATCATTTCTCCATCGATGTTCAAGAGCGGGCCACCAGAGTTTCCAGGGTTGATGCTGGCGTCCGTCTGAATCAAGTTGGCGTAACGCTGGGTTTCATTCACCTGCACGTCGCGATTCAGGGCGCTGACGATACCGCGAGTTACCGTGTGCTGGTAACCGTAGGCATTGCCGACGGCGATGACCGTTTCGCCCGGCATCAGCGAAGAGGAATCACCAGTACGCACAATAGGCAAAGGCCCGTTAGCGTTGATCTTGATGATGGCCAAATCTGACGGAGTGTCACGGGCAATCAGAATCGCAGTGTGGGTAGTCTTATCGTGACGGGTGACGATAATCGAGGCAACGCCTTGAACCACATGGTAATTGGTAAGAATGTAACCGCGCTCATCGAAGAGGATGCCAGTTCCCATCCCGTTGACTAGTCGTTCGGAAGGCTGTGCGGTCCGCCCCGCACTCCGATTGCGTACCGTCTTACGGCCGTGAATATTGACAACGGCCGGGCTGGCCTTTTGAACAGCCTTGACGATGGGAGTTAGCCGCAGGTCGGAACCATCAACTAAAGGGGTGCAGGCGAGCAGAAAGGAGAGTGCTAGCAGTCCGCCGCTGAGACGTGAGAGACTTGTGGCGACGGTGGCAGGAAGGCGAATCATAGTGCAATTGCAAGTGCGGGGTTGGTTCGTCCGGAAACTCCTCAGATAGCGATAATGGTTCCATCGGATCGATTCGCGCAACGGCTTCACGGCGGTACTTGGCAGTCGGTAGACTTTCTCTAGTTTGCCAGAGAAAAAGCCATGAGATTTGAAGTTTCACGGAAAAAGACTGGCGCTGCCTGCAAGTAAGCGCGACTCGCTCAAGCCCTCCCGCGAGGTGTGGCCGAGAGACCTATTGCGATTTAGGCTGGCGGTCCCCGCGGGATCGTGGAAAGATCGGTTTTGGCAATCGCGGTTGGGGCGGGTGACCTAATAATTAGACGCAGGAATTGCAGCAGTAAAAAGAGCGCAAAGGGATAGACCGGCCAGAGGCGAATCCAGAGCG
>JAYGDG010000372.1:0-2129 GCA_046583015.1 Pirellulaceae bacterium
AATCTTCCGGGGTGCTGACCAGTCCCTGGCCAAAGAGCATCTGCCAGTAACGGTTTACCGTGGTACGAGCCGTTAAGGGATGGTTGGGGGCGGTTAGCCAGTGGGCTAACCCCAAACGGTTGCGCGGTTGATCCGCGGGAAAGGGGGGCAGCGAACCGGGAGTTTCGGCAGTGACCAGTTCCTGGGGAGCGTCGTAAGCACCCCGTTTAAGTCGGTACGTTGAACGTGGGGATAGCCGTTCTCGCATGACCATGATCTCGGTGATGCCATCGACCGTTTTGCTGCCCTGCTGCCGAGCTTGTTGAACAGCGGTCAGTTGTTTTTGATACTCCGCATCGCTTGTCGGTAAATAGTATTGCCGCAAATGGTCCCGCAATTTGTCGTCGAGTTGATCGAGCGGTGTACTAAGCGCGGTGGCCAGGCTGGTCCCGTCATGCAGTTGTGCCACTTCGAGCGGTGTCAGCTGGCGATTGAAGACGTGGAATTCGTCGACCAGTCCCTGGCTGAAGCCCCGGTCCCGGAATCGTTCGCCAATCGTGATGTTGTCTCCACCACTGCCGGTGATGTTCTTGTAAAGATTGTCCCGGACCATCTGCTGGGGTGCCAGCTTGCCATTGAGGTAGATTTTCAGTCCTGCGGCTCGGCTTGATCCGTCATAGGTGATCCCCACATGGACCCAGGTGTTGGCCGGGATGGGCTGCTTGGTCTGTACTCGTATTGCATTGCCGGGCCAAAAGTGAATCAGCGAGGCACTCAAGTGACCCTTTTCCATCAGCAGTTGGTAACCACGGCTGGCCGAGTCGGTCCAGGCGCGGGATCGATGGAAGATGACAGCCCGCTCCTTGATGTCTGGTGTGTTCATCCAGAGGGAGACGGAGAAAGGGTGATAGCGGGGGAAGTTGCCGACCTTTAAGCCAATGCCATCATCTCCACTCAGTTTGACACCCTTGTTGACCTTGCCGGGAACAGACTGGTTGGCCCCGCCTTTAAAATCCTCGAAATCAAGATGCGCTACCTGGCCGGGGATCTCCGGTTTGTCGGGCCGCGTTTGGAGCCAAGCGTCAAAGGCCTGGCTGCGACCTGCCGCAACGACTGCTAGTTGCTTTTCGGCCTGGCTGGTTTTCTCTTCCACGCCACGTATTTTTCCCTTGGTCGGTTCGTCGGTGAGTAAAAGCGTGGGTGTCGGAACTGAAGAAGTGAAGTAGGAATAAAGTCCAGCTTCATCGATGTTGTTAAAGAAGGAAAATAACTGATAGTATTCTTTCTGCGTGATGGGGTCGTACTTGTGGTCGTGACAACGGGCGCATTCCAGGGTTAAGCCGAGAAATGCCATCGCCATCGTTTGTGTTCGGTCGGCCACGTATTCGACACGGAATTCTTCCGGAACACTGCCCCCTTCTACCTTTTGAGGATGCAGTCGATTGAAAGTCGTGGCCAGGATCTGCTGGTCGGTTGCTTCAGGCAACAAGTCTCCGGAAAGTTGCCAGCGGATGAACTGGTCGTAAGGGAGGTTTTTATTAAAAGCCTTGATGACCCACTCCTTCCACGGCCAGACGTAGCGATCGCGGTCAACCTGGTACCCGTAGGTGTCGCTGTAGCGGGCCACGTCCAGCCAGTTGGTCGCCATCCGTTCTCCGTAAGCCTTGCTCTCGAGCAGTCGGTCGACTGCCTTTTCGTACACATCGTCCGACTTGTCGGCCAGGAACTGGTCCAACTCTGCCAGGGTAGGTGGCAGCCCAGTGAGGTCAAAGCTCAATCGTCGCAGCAGTTGTTCGCGTGTTGTTTCTGGGGATGGCTGCAGGCCAACCTGTTCCAATTGCGTCAGGACAAAATGATCAATCGCATGCTGAGGCCATGTTGTTTGCTTAACCTTAGGGATGGGCGCTTTTAGAATTGGCTCGAAGGCCCAGTGCTGCTGGTAGCGGCCTCCCTGCTTGACCCAGCGGCTGAGGATTTCTTTCTCGGCGTCGGTCAACGCCAGCTTGGAGTCAGGCGGCGGCATTTGGACATCCGGGTCACCGCTGAGGATTCGTTTGAGTAGTTTGCTCTTGGAAGGATTGTTGGGAGAGAGGACCGCTTGAGCCGACTTGCTGTGATCCAGCCTCAGTTCAGCCTGTCTCGCTTCACCA
>JAYGDG010000392.1:0-2018 GCA_046583015.1 Pirellulaceae bacterium
AGTTTCGCTTACCTGGTTCCAGCAATCTTGGCGACTACGGCCCAGGAGGGAGACTTGGGCGACTTGTCTAGTGGTGGCCCGGTGGCTGAGCAGCCCCTTCGCCGCGTAGTGATTTCGACTCACACGATTAGTTTGCAGGAACAGCTGTTACACAAAGATTTACCTCTTTTAAACAGTGTGATTCCCCGGGAGTTCACGGCGCTATTAGTCAAGGGTCGAAACAATTATGTCAGTTTGCGCCGGCTCGACAATGCGTTGAAGCGTGCTGATTCACTTTTTGATGCGGGCACCGAATTGGAGCAGTTGCAGCAGATACGGGATTGGGCGAAAGAGAGCAACGACGGCTCGCTTAGCGACTTGCGTTTTCGGCCCAAGCCGTCGGTTTGGGATGAAGTTGTCAGTGACAGTAGCAATTGCATGGGACGGAATTGTCCGTCGTTCGGTGATTGTCATTATTTTCGTGCCCGTCGGCGCATGGATAACGCGCAGATTTTAGTAGTCAATCATGCACTGTTTTTCAGTGACCTGGCGCTGCGGCAACTAGGGGTCAGTATTTTGCCAGATTATGAAGCTGTGATCCTGGACGAAGCGCACACCCTTGAGAACGTGGCCAGTGATCATTTGGGATTATCGGTTACTTCTGGACAGGTTCGCTATTTGCTGAACAAGTTGTACAACGATCAGACCAACAAGGGATTGCTGGTTTACAACAACGTGCAACAGGCTCAACAAGAAGTACTACGATGCCGCTTTGAAGCGGACGAGTACTTTGACGAAGTTCTCGGTTGGCTAGAGAGCCAGGAGTCGCAGACGAGTCGAGTCTTATCCGCGAAGTTGTTCAGCGACCGCCTGGGGCCTGCCCTCATGAAACTGGCTGGTACGGTAAAACGACTGACCCTCGAAATCGACGATCCGGCCACTCGACAAGATTTCCTGTCTGCATACCAGCGCTTGGAGGTGCTGGCAGGGCAGTTGCGAAATTGGAACGAACAAATCGTCGCGGATTCGGTCTATTGGATTGAGAGCCGTAAGCGGCGACATGGTCGGTCCAAGATTACCCTGGCTTCGGCACCGATTGATGTGGGGGCAGCTTTGCGCGGCCAGTTATTTGACGCGGTGCCGAGCGTGGTGATGACCAGTGCCACGTTGTCGGTCGGTAAAGACGACACGTTTCGTTATTTTCGATCACGTGTAGGATTGATAAAGAGTGAAAATCGGCGGTTAGGCAGTCCCTTTGATTTTCAGCGACAGGCGAAAGTTGTTGTGGTTCGTGGTATGCCGGATCCGGCTGAAGAGAAAGAGCAATTTCAGCGCAGCACCACGGACATGATCAAGCGTTATGTTGCCAGGTCAGATGGTCATGCTTTCGTGTTGTTCACCAGCTATGAAATGATGCGACAGGTTAGCAAGGAGCTAACAGGCTGGTTGATAGAACATGACTTGAATTTCTTAAACCAGGCAGATGGTTTGCCACGTCACCAGATGCTAGAGACGTTTAAGAACACTCCCCGCTCCCTGTTGTTTGGTACCGACAGTTTCTGGTATGGCGTTGATGTTCCTGGAGATGCCTTGCAGAACGTTATCATTCCAAAACTGCCCTTTAGCGTACCAGACCATCCTGTAATCGAAGCGCGGATTGAGGCGATTCGAGCGGCTGGTGGAAATCCGTTCCTTGATTACCAGTTGCCTGAAGCGGTGATCAAGTTCCGGCAGGGATTTGGTCGGTTGGTACGTACTCAGCACGATCACGGCATGGTGGTCTTGCTGGATCCGCGAATCTATACAAAGCCGTACGGGCGGGTTTTCATGGAATCGCTTCCCGAATGCGAGGTGGTTCAGGAACACCTGGATGATGCCATCACCATGTACGAATAAGGGTTGCCCGATTCACGATGGAAGTTTCAGCACCGGGACCGGTTTGGGCCGGCGGCTCTCAAAAACTGGTCGCACCTCAGATTGGGGACGATTGAGTGGCACGGTTTTCTGGGTTATGATCAACAACTACGTTGAGTCCCAGT
>JAYGDG010000412.1:0-4955 GCA_046583015.1 Pirellulaceae bacterium
AGGACGTCCTCTACCGGGTAAGCCGGGATCCCATCTTGATGGCAGTAGGCCCCGTATTTCAACTGGAAGAGACGCCTGACAGCGTGCGTTTTGACTGGTTGCGATGGAGGGTCATTTTTCGCAATCGGGATGAAGGGTTACCCCGCCAGCAGGTTCGCTACAAGGTGGGGACCACGGCGTTTCGCTCAGGTAACCAGTTGGCCATCCACCCCATCGTGCTGGCTGACAAGGATCAGAAGTCGATGTTTTATGGAGAGTTGCGGTATGCCGGGTCCTACCCGCAGAGATTGGTTGACTTGAAACAAGTCGCTCAAGAAATATTGCAGGCCCGTGATATCAAGGCGGAAAATCGGATTGGGCAAGTTCGAGAAATGGAACGTTACCTGCGCTCTGAAGAACGTTTCACTTATTCACTGGACCTGGAACGCATTCGACTGAGGCGAGAATTTCAACGAGACCCGGTCGAAGATTTCGTGGTCAATCACCACACTGGACACTGCGAGTACTTTGCTAGCGCACTGGCACTAATGTGTCGCAGCCAGGGTATTCCGGCGCGAGTTGTCGTGGGGTACAAGGGTGGGGAATACAACCCAACGGGGCAGTTTTACAGCATTCGCCAGTCCGATGCACATGCCTGGGTCGAGGTGTTCCTGGAGCCACGTCATCTGTCTTTCGAAATGCGGTCTGCTTTTCCAGAGGGACTGGTCGGGGCCTGGATGCGGGCAGATCCCACGATCCCGCGTGAAGATCAGCTAATCAAAACGCTGCGGCGCAGCCTGTTTGATACGATTAGTGATTCGTTTGATTACATGCAGTTGTTGTGGGACAACTATGTCCTGCACCTCGGCCCGGAACAGCAGCAAAAAGCCGTCTATGACCCTCTTCGCTTGGATCCATCCAACAGTTTCTCTGGACACTGGTCTGTCTCCTGGATGAAGAAGGTTGGCGTTGATTTTCAGGGTAACTCACCAGTTCAGTGGTTTGACTGGAGAGGCGCGGTGATGTTGATGTTGCTGGTTTTTGGCGGGCTCATCAGCTACCAGCTGTTGTCACGATTGCCTTACCAGTGGTTGTTCAAGATGACTGCCAAGCGCCTCGATCAGTGGCAGCGCCGTCGTGTAAGCATTGATTTTTATGATCGACTGGAACGCTTGCTGCGACGTCACCGTTGGAAACGGTCGCCTGGACAGACCCAACGGGAATTCTCACAGCAAGTGGCTCATTGGATCGATATCCAGCTACATCGTCCGGCCGTAAAGAACTTACCAGGGAAGATAACCGAAGCCTATTACCAGCTACGATTCGGTGGCCAAGAATTGACCCGGGCAGAGCGGGATTCGATTGATCAGGCGCTAACTCAACTGGAACAGGCCTTGGCGCAACCCGCTAAACATTGAATGATGCTCTGCTTGTAGTTGATGATACGCACTGCCTTCGGAGAGATGACGGTTTCGTCGCAAAACTGATGAAGATTGGACTGGTAGGATATCAAGGGAGCGGCAAGAGCACGCTATTTCATTGGCTGACGGAGATTGAGCCGGACCCGTCCGTATCTCACACGGGCCAAAATGCCATGGCTACGATCGAGGATGAACGCCTCGGACAGTTGTATAAAATCTATCAGCCGAAAAAGACCACGCGGGCTTCCCTGGAGATCTTTGATACACCTGGTTTAAGCCGTAGCCACGAAGGAAGTGCAGCTCGGCTGGCATCCATTCGTGAGGCAGGTTGCCTGGCGATCGTGGTAGCCGGTTTTGGAGACCATGACCCGGCCAGTGATTTAAGCAGCTTCGAAGATGATCTGCTGATTGCCGACCTGGAAATCATGACCGGACGACTGGAACGCTTGCGCGAATCGGTGAAGAAACCGCGACCCAACCGTGATGAACAGCTCAAGGAGTTGGCAGCCCTCGAACCCTTGCATGCATTGCTGGAGGATGGACAGCGACTGCATGACGTTGAATTAACTCCCGAACAGGAAAAAGCGACCCGCTCTTTCCAACTGCTTACCGAAAAGCCGCGGTTGTTGATCATTAATACCAACGATGAAGAGCAGCAGGCTGGTCGTTATGAGCAGCTTGCCCCAGAGGGAGTGCCACTGGTGGCGATCAACATCGCACTGGAACTGGAACTGGAGCAAATGGAAGATGCCGAGCGGCAGGAATTTTGCGAAGAAATGGGAATCGTTCGCGAAGATCGGGATGCCCTGATCCGTCGCCTCATGGAAGCATCCGGCCAAATGCTCTTTTTTACCGCGGGGGACAAGGAAGTGCGCAGCTGGATTCACCGTCGTGGCGGTACGGCCGTTGAAGCGGCCGGAATGATCCACACCGACCTGGCGCGGGGGTTCATTCGTGCCGAAACGATGCAATGTGATGACCTCTTTCGGCTGGGGAGCGAGCGCGAAGTTAAGGCTCAAAACCTGATGCGCCGTGAACACAAGGAATACGTGATCCAGGACGGAGACGTGATCACGATTCAGCACAATGCTTGACCCATCGACACCAGCAATCAACTCAAGCGGCTATTCAATGAAGCGTCGCAACAGGATCGCCCGGTCGACGTTGTGATTCTCACCCGGTTCAAAGGCCACGGGAATCGACCGGTCGACCATGTAGAAGCCGCGGTGACGACGGATTTCCCCACGATCCCAGCCCAGCTCCTGTCCCAGGCGGTATCCGTCCGGGTAAGCCAGCGGCTGACCGGGGCCGACGTGTTCTACTTCAAAGTAACCGACCGTGATCCAGATGGCATAGACATTGGAACGCGTGGTGGTCAGGTTGCTTAAGCGCTGCAACGGCTGGTAGCGGAAATGGGGGCTCCAAACAGCTGTCGTGCTGGCGTTGATTGAATTGCTGGCAAACAAGGGTCGATTGGAGGGCGCTCCACCGGTCGCATCGCTGCGCATGATCGTCGATTCAATTGGATTACGGCTTAGTCCCTGGACGTTCCGCGCAGAAGCATCTCGGAATGGATTGCTGAAGTAAGAAGGCTTGGCGTTGTTGTTTGTCCAAATGGTGCCATTATTGTTGGCACCGTAACCTCTCCGACTGGCAACAAAATGAGCCCACGGGACAGTCGTTCCGGCAATTTTACGGCCGGCGGTAGCACCTGCTGCATCGAGCACCTGCAACTCGTTGTTGATATCTCGGCCCCACAGACCGTTCCAAACGCGTGAGTCGAAGATCGTATTTGAATTGATCTTGCCCGGATTGCGGAAGCTGGAAATCTGGTTAAAGGGAGGATGACGCAGGTCACTGCTGCGGTCCGGTTTGGTACCCACGAATTCTTGCGGGTTGAGAACCGTTTCCGCACGCACGAAGGGAGAAGGTGTTTGCAGGAGCTCAAAGATCTTGTAAAGGCCCGTCTTGGTGTCAAAAAAGTTTAGCAAGTGGCCAAAATTACCCCGGTTACCAGCCTGGTAAAGGGCCTGGCCCGCGCTGGTCAAGTTAAAGTCGAAAGTCAGGCGGAACTGGTTACTAAAGGGGACTAGCATCATCTCATGCGGATTGAGGAACGATCGATTGTTCCAGGTAAGCCATGAGAAGGCGGGGCGACCAGCCGTTGTATCCGGCGCACCCAGGTAAAAGGAAGCTGGTTTCCCAAAGGGAGCAGGTGGGACCGTGCGGGCATTAAAGGCAGGTTGGTATGGCTGATTCAACCAGCCCAACGTATTGGGCAGGTGATAACTGAAGTAATGCGTGGCGGCATTGTCGGTCTCACTAGCACGCGGACCTACGTTCCAGGCATACCTTTCATGTTTCCAGAGGTTACGTGGATGGTCATTGCGATTGTTAGCCTGTGCCCGGCCTCGTTCATGAGTAAAGAACTTATACCTTGGATTCGCAGCCCGTTCAGGATTCTTGGCACCGGTGACACCATTAAAGGTCGACAAGTCGACGGACATACTGTCAATCGTACGGTAAGGATTCCCCGTTGCGTGCCAGGGTAATAATGGATTCGCTAAGCGTTGCAGATAGATGACGCGGTAGTTGATATGGACATTGTCGTCGCGCAGGATGTCGTCATCGAGCGGTTCGTCCAGCGGTGTTGCGTAGGCGCCTTCTCCGGCGGCCAGTGCGGGGTCCCAATCTCCAGCAAGATAGCCGCCAGTGGGCTCTGAAATACTCAGCGAACGAGGATGATTGACAGGAATCGCAACGACTGGCTGTGCCTGGCTCGCCAGGGGTGACGTGGCTGCCCCCTTGTTATTACGGACTTGAAACTGGTTGCCATTGGCATTGGGGTTCATCCGGATGTGCCGCGTTGTGTCATAGAGCAGCGTGCTGGCGTCATCTTCAGTGGCGTCCGTACGGCGACCGATGGTCGTGACATAGGAATCGGTTTTGGGGATGTATTGCCCTGAAGAACCGACGACGGCATAGCGCCCTGGTTGCAGCGGAGCAATGGCCTGGTTGTTGCCGTTGGGTCGGTAAGGCTGACCATCGGCATCGCCTGGTAAAGCTGCTGCGCCTGGCTTGGTGAAGTAGATACTCCGTTCCACGTTATTACTGGCATCGGCCAGTCTCCAGCTGTCAGGATCGGTTCCCTTGAGGTTGCCTCTAACAATCAGCATCCGCCAAGTGGGAGAACCGCCGGGGTGGCCATTGAGGACGATGCCATTCGTGTTGCCGTAAAGTTCACTCGGCTGAGTGGATGACCCGGTCCAGGGGTTGTAGAGTTCGATAAAGAGTGAGCCCCGCGGGCGCAGCCGCTGATCAAAGTCGTTGTCATCATGTTTATCGGGATCGTCTGGATCTGCATGGTACTGGCCTCCGCCGGCAGCGAGATCCTGGGTGCGACGATCATGAAAAGCAACCGTTTCGGTGATCAGCAGTTCAGGTCGTTCGCAGCCCCAAACGATTGGACTGGCGGCATCCACGTTCCAGCCATTGAGTGGGTTTGGGTCGTACTGGAAACGGGTCATGATGGAATCAGAATCGCGGAAATCGACA
>JAYGDG010000422.1:0-1823 GCA_046583015.1 Pirellulaceae bacterium
AAGTCAAACTTGCATTTTTTATTTCCCGGTGGGATACTGGGCAAACCAGCGCAACCGACCAGGTATTTTTATGAACACCTACGAATTAAACCGCCGACAGGCTCTCCTGGTAGGGGGGATGGGCGCGCTCTCGCTCGGCATGCCGGGCATGGTGATGGGGAGCGACAAGCTGGATAAGAGTGGCAAGGCGGTGGCCGCGGAGAAGTCTTGCATCTTCGTGCTGCTCTGCGGGGGGCCGAGCCACGTTGATACCTGGGACATGAAACCGAATGCGCCGGACACCATTCGCGGTCCCTACAAGCCGATTGCCACCAAGGTGCCGGGCATGCGCATCAACGAGATGCACACGCAGCTGTCGAAATTAACCGACCAGTTTACGCTCATCAATTCGATGACCCATCCAGGGTCGATCAGTAATCATTTTGACGCCATGCACAACCTGCTTAGCGGCCAGTCGGTCAAGCGGGTGGCCCAGGGCGTGACCGATGATCAGCCTTACCTCGGTTCGTTTGTCGCCAAGCATAATCCCAGCAGCCGTAACATTGTTTCCAACGCCTGGCTCATCAAGTGTGTCGGGCCGCCCGTTTTTTGCGCGCCGAACATTGGTATCGGTGGCTATTTGGGATCCGCCTACGCACCGGTATTTGTCGGCTCGGCGAAAAATCATCCGGCCATGGACAATTTTGAGCCCCCGCAGATTTACGACCTTGCCGACCATGATCGCCTCTCTGAGCGACGGGGATTGCTGGAGGCTATCGAGAGCAACGTGTTGGCCAAGGAGGCCGTGGGCAAGGATTGGGCAGACCTGCGGGAGATGGGCTACGATGCCATGACGCGTTCCGAGGGGCGGGAAGCGTTTGACCTGGATAGCGAGTCCACTAAGATGCGCGACCGTTATGGTCGCCATCCACTGGGGCAGAATCTACTGCTGGCCCGTCGCATGGTTGAGGCAGGCGTACGGTTTGTCACTGTCAACGGTTGGACCGGCCAGGCATCCCACGATCGCAAGGGCCCGCCCAGCAGTAGTTGGGACATGCATGGTGGCAACATGGGAATGGGCAACGCCTTTGGCAACGGTTCCTACGGCATGGGATTTTGCCTGCCACGTTTGGACCAGGCACTGGCCGGGCTCCTTTCGGATCTCAAGGAGCGTGGCATGATGGAGAACACGCTGGTGGTCGTGACCGGAGAGTTTGGTCGGACACCAAAAATTCTCACCCAGGTACCCCCTGGGCGCCAGCACTGGCCCCGCTGTTTTTCCTCGATCATGGCCGGTGCCGGCATCGCCGGTGGCCAGGTCTATGGCAAAACGGATCGGCACGCCGGGTATGTCACGAGCAACCCGATTCGGCCGGAAGAGCTGGCAGCTACCATCTACCACGCGCTCGACATCCCGCTTAACGAGCCGCAGAACAACACTGGCATTTTGCGCCCCTTGACGACGGGTAAACCGGTCGAAGCCCTCTTTGGCTAAACTGGTTTTTGCTGGGGAGCGAAAATGAACCACTTCGCGACCCTTTGCTGAGTTCCCGAAGAGGGCTTTTAACAAGTCGATAGTTGTCACGGCAAGTGAGCGGCAGATGTCTGATCCAAACCTGGAAATCCTGGCCTACGAAATGAGCCCGCTGGGAATCTTGTGCCTGCGGCGGCGCGAACTGTTGTCGCAACCAGGTACGATCGTGACCGAGGTCACTTTGAATCATGAGTTCCTGATGAGCAGCTTGTATACCGATTCGGAGCGAGCCTTGTCGCAGACGGCCTTAGAGATGCATGAGGGCAACGATCTGAGGGTGCTGGTTGGTGGACTCGGTTTGGGCTATACG
>JAYGDG010000507.1:0-2794 GCA_046583015.1 Pirellulaceae bacterium
AGCTTGAAATCCCAGCCAACAAGAATAAGGCCAAGCTGGTCTTCGTGGCCAGTGACGATGCCGTCGCCAAAAGCCAAACAATCCAAATCACCGGGACCGCTACCTCCGGCGAAAATCGCTTGGAGAGAACGGCCCGCATCAGTCACCTGGGAGTTGATTCCGAAGGTCGCAGCGTTGGCTCTGCGACACTCGAACAGATCCCGCTGACCGTCCTGCATAAGCCTATCTTTCGGCTTTACTGCGCGGAAGCTTACCTCTATGCCCATCGTGGATCCGTCTTTCCCTACCTGATGGAAATCGAACGGCAGGCAGGCTTCCAGGGAAAGATCACTCTCCAGATTGGTGACCGACAAAATCGAGACCTGGATGGGATCGAAATGCACGAAGTTGAAATCCCGGCCGAGAGCACGCAGACGATGTTGCCCATTTACCTGCCGGAAACTATGCACATCAACATTCAGTCGCAATCCCAACTGTACTGCCAGGGATATGCCACCTTTACCGATCAACACGGTCAACAACAGACGTTCCTGGCGGTTTCCGAGAAACGAAACATGCTGCGGACGCTTCCCCCGGTCGTCAAGCTCAAGGCTATTGATGAGCAGTTCAGTTGCCCCAGCGGTGCCCGTGTTCGCTGCCGTTTAAAATTACAACGAACCTCCAATTTTCTTGGGCCGATGCTCCTTACCCTTACCGGTGATCGAACCCGCACAGACTGCTCCCTCGAGCCACTAACCATCGGTGCGGGCCAGACCGAAATCCAGTGTGACCTGCAAATGGGACAGTTGACCGGTACCCGGCAACTGACCTTTCGGGCCACTGGGCAAATGGCGGGACAAACTGTGATTAGTGAAACCACGGTCTCGGTCACCGTCAACGAGCAACAGCCGTGATCCAGAGCCTACCTGGTCCTGGCAACTCTCAGCCCCACAGCTGGTGTTTCAAGGGAGAGGAAAACGCGGCGCGAACGTGGTTAATCGCTGGTCGGCGTGAAGTTTCGGGCCAAGTCAATCCAATGACATCGAAACGAACCGGGTACCCCAACAGGCGATGACGCTTGAGATAGACCAGCGCCAGTCGAGCCAGCCGTCGCTGTTTGCGATCATCAACGGCCTCTGCCGGAAGGCCCGCTTGATTCGAACGGCGCGTTTTCACTTCAACAAAGACAACTGTGCCTGCATCAACGGCCACCAGGTCCAGTTCACCCAACAGTTCCTGAGACCTGCTGGCAAGAATCTTCCAGCCTTGTCGTTTCAAGTATTTCCGGGCTACCCGTTCTCCGCGTAACCCGAGTGGATCAGGCTGCCTCAAGCGGCGCAGCCTGGGCGCTGACAAACCCCAATTTCGAAAGCGGTGGCAGATGGGCCTCAACAACTGCACACCCCAACGCAACAGATCCTTCATCTGGTTCCAGGTGTTTAGCAAGGCCAGGCAACTGGGCACTGCCCAATTAGGTTCGTCGCCGTTCTTTGAGCCTGGTTGCCTTGCCGACTCGGTCTCGCAAGAAATACAATTTCGCTCGCCTCACGGCGCTCGACCGCTGAACGACTACGTCTTCCACGCGCGGCGAATGCAACGGGAATTTTCGTTCCACGCCCTCGCCAGCCACGATCCGGCGGACCGTAAACATCTCTCGACTACCACCACCACTCCGAGCGATGACCGTTCCCGCGAAAACTTGGACGCGTTCCTTCTCACCTTCGAGAATCTTGGTGTGGACTTCTACAAGGTCCCCAATTTCAAATTCCGGAACCTCCGCCTTTAGAGAATCCTTTTCCACCAGTCCCATCAACCGTTGGTTCATCGCTCAAGCCCTCATTAAATACTTGTCGTTTTCAGCAGTCTTAGCTTCACTTATAACAGTCCTGCCTGAATCAGGCAAACTCACTGGCTTCCTTCGCTGGAGATATTTTCGTCGCTCAACAAATCACCGCGACGTTCTTTTGTTCGATTTACCGTTTGCTCAGCCCGCCAACGGGCAATCGCCTCATGATCTCCGCTTAACAAAACTTCCGGAACATCACGGCCCCGGTATTCGCGGGGCCTCGTGTATTGTGGAAACTCCAACAATCGATTTCCCGAGGAAAACGAATCGTCTACATTGCTTGATTCATCTCCCAAAACACCCGGTATCAGTCGCATCACTGCATCGACCAAAACCATGGCAGCCACCTCGCCTCCGTTGAGAACATAATCCCCAATGGACAATTCCGTGGGCTGCAAGATATCAATGATCCTCTGATCGAATCCCTCGTAACGACCGCAAATCACGATCATTCGGGGAGCCTCTGCTAGTTCCTCCACCACCCTCTGGTTCAGCGGTTTACCCTGAGGTGTCAACAGGATTAACTCGGCTGGCTCGTCCGCCAACTTTGTCACTGCCTCCACACACTCCACCACTGGACCTACTTGCAGTACCATTCCAGGACCACCGCCATACGGTCGATCGTCCACTTTGTGATGCGGGTCACTGGACCACTTGCGCATGTCATGGACATGCACATCCAAACACCCCCGCTCAATTGCTTTTCCTAGTAAACTCTGTTCCAGGTATCCTGAAAAAATCGTCGGGAACAGCGTTAGCAGATCAAAACGCATTACGCGCTACCCACTCTCCGCTTCCGTTGACTCGTCTGCTTCCTCAGCCGCTGCCTCTTCAGCCGGTGCCTCTTCAGCCGGTGCCTCTTCAGCCGGTGCCTCTTCAGCCGGTGCTTCCTCAGCCGGTGCTTCCTCAGCTGTTGCTTCCTCAGCTGTTGCTTCCTCAGCTGTTGCTTCCTCAGCCGCAGGCTCTTCG
>JAYGDG010000513.1:0-10107 GCA_046583015.1 Pirellulaceae bacterium
CTGGATTCTCACAAATCAGCCAGTGACGAACTGACCCGAAATCCTTGAACCGTTTTCACACTCCCATCTGACTGCCATGAAACTCCACAAGTTCGGCCCATATCAAACTGAAGAGCTGCTCGGTCGCGGTGGCATGGGGACGGTTTACCGGGGAGTCCATGAACAGACCCGCCAGGTCGTCGCCTTGAAAGTCCTTTCCTTTATCCATGCGGATGATGACAACTTTCGTGAACGTTTTGGTTTAGAGATTGAAACACTCAAGAAACTTCGCCATCCCCACATCGTGGAACTGTACGGCTACGGAATTCAAGACGGTCACCTGTTCTACGCCATGGAACTGGTCGAGGGAAACAGTCTTCAGCTAGAACTCGATTCCGGTCGCCGCTTCGATTGGCGCGAAACTACTCAGTTCTCAGTGGCAGTCTGCCAGGCCCTCAAGCATGCCCATGATTGCGGCGTCATTCACCGTGACTTAAAACCTGCCAATCTGCTGCTGGCCGAAGACAACCAAATCAAATTGTCCGACTTCGGGATTGCCAAGTTGTTCGGCGGCCACCAGATCACGGCCGATCGCAGTGTGATCGGTACCGTCGACTACATGGCTCCGGAACAAGCAGCAGGAAGCCAGGCAAACGCCAGGTCCGATCTCTACAGCCTGGGGAGTGTGATGTATGCCCTCATCACAGGCAAGCCTCCTTTCGCAGCGTCAACCCTGGCAAAAGTACTGAATGATCTGCGGAATACTGAGCCGATTCCACTCAGTCGACAGGTGCCCCAGGTACCACCCGAATTTGATGATATTGTCATGCAGCTGCTCCAAAAGGAGCCGGAAAAACGCATGGCAACTGCCCTGGTCTTGGCCAATCAGTTGCGTGCCATGGAGCATGCCATCAATCGCAAGGCCACCCTTGATCAGGAACTAGCTCCCGAAAGTTCCCAAACAAAACTCCGCACCCAAACTGACGGGCAACCACAGCCTGTCCAGGCCGATTCCGATAGTGACGATACCCGGTCTTTGAGGCCCACGGTGGAAGCACCACGATTTGCGCCAAAGGCACTATCCGAGGCAGCAGTCACCGTTGAAGCGAGCAGCCCAGAACGCCAAAGTCTCACCCGGGGCGAGATTCTAACCAGCCATGACACCGAGCAATCAGAAGATCAATTTACCCAGGTCGATCCAAACCGACCGATCGTTGACGATCAGGGTGGCGAAGAGGAATCCTTGCTGATGACAGTCGCCAAAATCAGCTTGAGCGTGATACTGATCGCGCTGCTGGTGGCTGGTGGCTGGTACATGCTCAAGCCGGCCAATGAAGCGCAACTTTACCAGCGTATTGAAGCAGCCGCTCAAAACGACGACCCTGATGGGCTGTTGAAAATCTCAGCACAGATCGAAGCGTTTCTCGATCGTTTTCCTGACAGCCCACACTTTGCACAAGTCAAAAAACACCAGCAGGATATCGAATTACAGCGGGTCCACCGATCCTTCGAGAAAAAAACTCGCAATACCAGGTCTGCCGGAAAAATGAGTGTGCCGGCTCGCGCCTATTTGCAGGCGTTGCAGAAGTCCCGTACCGACCAGGAAGGCGCCGCGGTTCAAATGCAAGCTATCATCGACCTTTTCTCCGGAATGCCAGACAAAGAAGCTCAACAATATGTTGAGCTTGCCAAAGCCGACTTGGTAAGCCTCAACAAGCAGATCGACCAGCGCCGTAAGGAGTCTCTACAATTACTCAATTCACGCCTGCAAGATGCGGACAACCTGTCTAAGACAGATACAGAGGCTGCCCAGGCAATCTATCGCGCGATTGTCATGCTTTACGCCGACAAACCCTGGGCCGCTGCGATCGTGGAGCAGGCTCGTCAACGCCAGCACCCCTGACCTGCCATCGCCGTCGCTACATGGGAGCGATGCGATGTGATCCAACATCAGTCGTCAATAAGACATGTTGATCGAAACTGGCGGAGATCAATTGCGCCCGTAAGTCCTGGTGATCAGGGTGGTCCCAAAGATTCTCATGTTCCCAGGGATCCTGCTGCAGATCATAGAGTTCACCCTGGCCATGCCCATGGTAAATCGACAACTTGTACCGGTCATTTCTGTACATGGTGGCGAAGGTGCCGCTGGATCCGGTGAATTCGGGTGCCAGGGCATCAAAGTACTCACAACGGACACTATCTCGATGATGATCCGGCTGGTCCGCATCCATTAGCATCGGCAAGAGGCTACGCCCTTGCATGTAGTCGGGTTGCTGCAGGCCTGCCAATTCGACCAGTGTTGCGGTGAGGTCTAATAATTCCACCAGTGCATGTCTCTGCAGACCGCGAAGAATCTTCCCCGGCCAGGAAAAGATCAGCGGAACTCGAACCAGGCCTTCATAAAACCGACATCCTTTTTGCACGAGCCCGTGATCTCCCAGCATCTCTCCGTGGTCACTGGTAAAAATCACAACGGTGTTTTCTCGCTGCCCGGTCCGTTCGAGCGTTTCCAGGATACGGGCAAACTGATCATCGATCTGGGCGATCATCGCGTAGTAGCTGGCTTGCACCTGGCGACCGTTGAACTCTTCGGGAGATCGGGCTGATCCCTGGAAATCGACATCCGCCAACAGTTGCTGCTGCTGCAAATCACTAGACCGAAAATAAGGACCCGGCATCTGGTCCGCGGAGAACTGTTCCGCGTAGGATTGGGGTGGAATAAAGGGCGGGTGAGGGTCGTAGATATTGACGCTCAGCATCCAAGGCTGCTGATCCTGTTGTTCAATGAACTGAATGGTCCGCTCAGAAGCCCAGGTGGTTTGATGGAATTCCGTAGGTACTCGTTCGATACTGGCACGCATCGCATCCAAGTCGCCATCCCTCTCCCGCACCCATTCTGCATAATCGTGACCTTGAGGCCAGTCATCGCGTGGAGCATGACTGAATTTCCAGTAGTTGTAGCCATCATCAAAGCGAGGTTCTGTCCGATGGCCGGAGCTCTGCAGGTAAAACTTGCCCACCAGTCCACATTCATACCCACTTTCAGCAATCAGTTTACTGATCACCGGCGGGTAGTCGGGAAAGCTCTCATTACCGTTACGCGTATTGTGAACTCGGCTGGGATACATGCCGGTCATGAAGCTTGATCGACTCGGCGTACAGATCGGGCTTTGGCAATAAGCATGCGTAAAGGCAACACCATCGGCGACAAGCTGGTCAACGACGGGGGTTCGCACGTGAGGATTTCCCAGCGCTCCGATCGTATCAAAACGCTGTTGGTCGGTGCAGTACCAGAGAATATTCGGGCGCTGGTCGTTCATCTGGCAGGATCCTCTTTCCCGAACGGGCTTCTACAAACGGTTCCAAAGCTTTGGCGAAAGAGACTCATGGATCCGGTCGCAAGGCTCGCTGAATCACGTCCTGATCAAAATAATTGATGGACATGGCAGCGTCTACCACGACCGACTGGGCATTGATTCCAGAGGAACGTGAGCTCAGCAAGAAAGCAGCCACATTGGCAATCTCGGCGGTTTCCAAGGCCTGTTTTCGGGGAATGACATCTTCGGCAAACAGGTAGGAATCAACGTAGCCAGGAATCCCTGCCGAAGCTGATGTCTTGAGCAGTCCGGCAGCGACGGCATTAAAGCGAACCCGGGAAAAGCGGCTAAATGACTTAACGAGAAACGCCAGCGACGAGTCGAGGGCTGCTTTCACCGGTCCCATGAACCCGTAATTCTCACTGGCCATCCGGGTGGTTGAAATCGAGATAGTCACCACCGAAGCGTCGGGATCCAGCAGCGACTGCAAGCTCTTACTCAGGGCCAGCAACGAGAACCAAGAAACATCGACAGCTCTCAAGAACTGGGCTTTATCCGTTTCGTGAAATGGTTTGACTCCTCCCTGGTAGTCTGCGAAGGCAATCGAATGTACCAGGCCGTGCAGCACGGGTACCTGGTCAGCGACGTCACGCTGCAACTGCTGAATCTGTTCTTCATCTTCCACATCACAGACGAAGACCGGTGCTTCACCTAACAGTGGTTGCAACTGTTCTTTTCGCTCCTCGGACCGCACGCTGTAACAAACGTTCACACCAGCCTCGTGCAGCACCTGGCCGATGGCGTAGGCAACACTTTTTCGATTTGCGACGCCACAAACCAGGATATTCTTGTCTTTGAGGTCGAGAAAACTCATGGTTACCTAAGGGGGTTCAGTCACTAACAGGCGTTCACTCGATCGTCAGCCAATCGCTCACGGGGCGGTTTCCATTTCGGCCATCGTACAACCAAATTCAAATTGTGCGGCCAGTTTACCTTCACAACGTATGGACACTTGCAGAAAAAATGCCTGGGCCAATCGTTCCTTCAACCTGACTTCCAACTGGATGACATCTCCAGGTCGAATCACTTTCTTGAACTTAACGTCATTCATGCGAGTTGCAACCGGCACTCCAGGACCCATCCCTGCTGCGGAATCTCCAGCAAGCATTGAGGCGAGTAGCGCAGCACCGGCCTGCATGCCCGCTTCACACAAGATCACACCAGGCACAATTGGTTCACCCGGATAATGTCCCTGGAAAAAAAACTCATCCTCGTGAAACTTCTTCTGACAAACGATCGAATCCGGGCCAAGTTCGACGATCTCGTCGAGCAGCAGCATGGGCTTACGATGTGGAATCAGCTTCACAATCTCATCAAGACTCATACGTATTCTCTTTTCCCGAGACTCTCTTAGGAGGTGTTCTTGGATGCGGGTACCGGCGCTGCCGGCGTCAGCAAGGCGTCCACATCATTAGCCACGATTACACCGTAGTTAATCGCCCCCAGCCAACCGGACATGATAATACCGACGCTTCCTGCATGATACAGTCCTTTTACCTGCTCAGGCAGGCCACGGCTAATCGCCAACCCTTCAAACTTGGTGCCAAAACTGGCACCATCGATATGCTGGGTATAGTGCCGAAAGGTCAAGGGAGTAGCTGCTTCTGCATGAACGATCCGCTCCCGTACTCGCGGGACATATTTCTCCAGTGCGTCGAGCGTGGTTTCCACCAGGTCTGCCTTGCTGGCTTCATATTCTTCTGCTGGCAAATCAACCCAGTCTTCATAGTTGGCATTGGTACTGGAGACGACCAGGCAACGCTCGCGCCCTTGAGGGCGTGTCCGCGGATAATAGAAGGAGTAGGTTCGACTGGTAATATCACGACTCAACAGCAACTCCGTGCGAAACTTGGAAGCGGTTGAGCTAAACAGTAAGTCACCGGTTGATTCATCAATTCTCTCGTCTGGCTTAAAGGCCATAAATACCTGGGTACTGGAATTATTCAAACGCACTTCGCGAGCCTGGTCCACGAACGAGGGATCCAGGTTTTCTTCGCCGACGAGCTTAAACACGGTCGCTCTTAAATTCGCATTCGAAACGACGGTCCGTGCGCGAATCTTGCGGCCGTTCACTTCAACGCTGTGCAGTGCACCATTTTGAAGATGAATCCGCTCTGCACTTGAACGAATCCTGATATCCACACCATTTTTCTCCAGCTCCTGCTTCATCAACTGAATCAGGTAATCCGTCCCACCCTGAAACGTGTAAACACCTTTGGACATGAAATTGGAGAACACGATGCCGTAAGTAATCGCTGGATCTTCCAGGGTGGAACCATTGGCATAAGTAATCGGTTCCATTAACAGACGGATAACGTCTTCCCGACCAGGAAAAAACCGGTCAAACAGCTGTCGCGTTGTCAGCGACTGATCATCGTAGAAATTCATACCCCGAACGGTCTTAAAAAACTCCTCGATTACTTGCGGGGCAATGGCAAATTGTTCACTCAACAACCGCTGAAAATCTTCCCGGTTGTAAGTCGTCCGCAACGAAAACATGGGGTTGTCAAAGCGGATATTCTTCAGGGGAACGATGGCATCAGCGATTTCCTGGCTCCAATAACGCCGACAACTCTTCAGCATCCCGTAGGGAAAGCCATGCAGAGAGATATCGAAAACATGTCCACCGGGGCGTTTAAACCAGGTGGCCAGTCCCCCCAGCTTGTAGTGCTGCTCCAGCAACAACACCGAATAACCCGCGCGACCAAGAATATTGGCAGAGGTCAATCCAGCCAGGCCACTGCCGATCACCACGACGTCGTACTGATCTTGCACACCGGCTAGGAAATCTTTAGGCATGGAAACTACTCTGCAACTCTGCTCACCAGGATAGTGCCGGCAGCGATCGACCGTCGCTTTGGACTAATCCGTTTCCTGTAACAAGTGGCGATTAGCCATCGAAATGACGCTGACAATCGTCCCCACGATACCCACGTAGCCCTGATCCGTTCCGCACAAGAAAAGATTCTTTACATGAGTTGTACCATCCAGCTGTTTATTGACTGCTCCGTAGACAGCACCATTATCGTGCCAGGTAAAGCGGCGGATAGTTGTTGGTGTAAACATGTCCGTATCGATCACGTGGTTGCGAAATTCAGGTATATAGCCAGCCGCTACTTCGGTCACCTGATCATACCACTTTCGTTTCTCTTGCTGGTAGCTTTCCGCATCCAGTTGATCCCAGCGATCAAAACTGGCTAACGAGGTGACTCGGATGACGCCGTCAGCCAGTTCACCGTCGGACTGGGAATAGACGAAATTATTTGGTGAACAGATCACACCCGTGCGTGTATCTACCAGTCGATCCTGCGGTTTACTCCAATCAAATACTTCTGAGTCATTATAGAAAACAATGGTCTTATTGTGTCCCAGCTGCTGGGGCTGCTGGTCCAAAATCGAGATAGTTTCCGTGAAAGAGAGCTGGCCCGCCACGGACTCATCGAGCTGACTGATGTCATCACATAACCGGAGCGTTTCGACCAGGCCTGCGGAAGAGAGAATCTTGCGTCCCTGGACTTCCTCTCCATTGTCCAGGACCACCCCGACTGCCCGGCCATTTTCAACGCGTATTCTTGCCACCCCAGACCGCAGCTTCAATTCGCCGCCAAGGGAGCGGAACTTTCTGACCAATTGCCGCAGTATCAAGCGAACTCCCGCGAATGGCCTGGCGAAACCTTCCAGAAAAATACTGCGAAACATGATGCAAAACTGGGCAAAGTCCATGTCATTTTCACGCGCGTTTCCATACCACATGACAGGGCACAGCAACATTTCAATTAAGAGGGGATCGTCAAACGTCTCGTTTAAGACCTGCCTGGTGGAGACCTGGTAGTCGGTTTCTTCCAGGTCATCGTAGTCAATCAATTGCCCCAGCAAGCGTTCAAAGTTATCTGCTTCAGCGGGAAATGACTGAGCGATTTCTGACTTCAGCAACTCAAGATCATTGCTGAACTCCATTTCCACACCTGGAAAGACAATCGACGACCCAATCTGTGGCGCCAGTGCGAAGTCTTCCCAGCGGAGACGCAGTTGTCTCAAGAGCAGAGCTAACGGACCTCGCTTGTAACCCTTGTCGGTAAAGTTCGTCACCGCATGCAAACCGACATCGTAATCGCGACCACCAAGCCGGTAAAAAGAATTCAGCCCGCCGATCGTCGTATGTCGTTCCAGGATACACACACGTTGATCGAAGTAGGCTGCACGAATGCCAGCGGCCAGCCCAGACATGCCTGCCCCGATGATAATCGTGTCATACACTAGTTTTTCTGCATATCCTTCATGATGGGTTCGAGATAAGCCACGGTGCTGGCCATGCTGGCCAATTGCTCGTAATTTTCTTCCCTAATTTGCACTCGGTAGCGCTTTCGAAGCTCCATCACGATATCAAGAAAATCCATGCTATCCAGTTCCAATTGATCGCGGAAAGCAGTTTCGTCCACCAGGCCACTGAGGTCTTCATCCGGGGCAATGTCTCCCAGGATATCCAGGATTTCTTCACGTATCTCAACAGGTGTCATTTCAGCGCATCTCCTGATCTTCTTGTTGCTCTAACTGACTTCCACTTCTGGGCACTGCAATATCTATAGGTTGCTCATCTTATTCAAATGCGCTTTACAATTACCACAGAATTAATCCCTAACATACCAAAAGAGTTGTTCAAAATATATTCGACCGAACCAACTTCTCGCGGCTGATTGATTACCAGCCCGGGCAATTCACACTCAGGATCCAAGTCATCAAGGTTAATCGTTGCATGACAGGTACCATCCTGAAAGGAACCGAGGTTCCCAACCAGTTCCAGAACACCGGCAGCCCCCATGCAATGGCCAATAAAACTCTTGGTATTATTGAAAGATGTCGTCTTTGAGTCCCCAAAGACCTGCCGTAAGGCAATGCATTCCTGGACGTCTCCGCTGTGGGTTCCAGTCGCGTGCGTACTCACGACATCGATTTGATCGGGCCTTAAGCCGGCTCGCTTGAGCGCCAATTGAACACACTCGGCCTGCCGCTGGGGATTCGGTAGCACAAAATCTGTAGCATCGGTATTCATGGCATAGCCAGCCAGTTCACCATAAATCCTTGCCCCCCGCCGCTTGGCATCATCCAGTCGCTCCAAGATACAAATCGCGCCCCCCTCCGAAACAACAATCCCATTACGATTTATATCGAAAGGCCGGCTCGCGCGTGTCGGATCCTCGTGTTGCGCCAAGGCTCCCTGGCTCTTAAAGCTGGCGAAAATTCCAAACGTATGCACGCTCTCTGAAACACCGCCGGCAATGGCCGTATCACATTCCCCCAACCGAAGCATCTGGGCACCTTGAATTAATCCTGCATTACCCGCGGCACAAGCAGCGCCGATCGTGTAATGAGGGCCGACCACGTTCATGTTCAAGGCAAGTTCGCCAGCCGGGTTATTGGCCACCGTCCGGGGATTATGGTGATGTGACCAGAAACTTGTATCGTAGTCGTAACCCTTTAGCTCATAGATTTCGTTCTCAGTTTCCACGTTGCCATGCTCGGTAACTCCCAGGTAAATTCCGACGCGAGACTTGTCGACGTTCTCCCAGTCCAGCCCGGCATCAGCAACCGCTTCGTGCCCCGCATAAATACCGATGCTGCCCGCACGTGTACCGCGACGAATATCCTTTCGCGGCTGATAAAGACTGGCATCAAAATCACAGATGCCAGCCAGCGTTTTACCCACGTAACGAATTTCGTAATCCTGGATACCACTGGAACCGCTGAGCAAGGCATTGCGATAATCCTGCAAATTGTTCCCGTTGGGAGCCGTTAAACCGATTCCCGTAATCACGATCCGTTGACTCTCAGGCAACGTCGGTGGCAGCGTGTCAGCAATCATCCCGGCAGTTCCTAGAGGGGAATTAAGAATCCCTGAAATTACCTTGATTGCAGGGCGTTGGCAAGGACTGGACCAGCGATAAAACAGGCAGAAAAACCCGGCTACAGAACCATTTTGGCAGGTCCCTGGTCAGCGAAGCACTGCTTCAAACGGCCCATCCCTTCGGCTGTCGAGATCTGGGCGTCGTACCCCAAATCGACTCGTGCCCGGGTCATGTCAAAATAATGTGAAGTCGACAATTGCGCTGCCAGGAATCGGGTCATCGCCGGTTCGCTCCGCAGTCGTGCGAACCAGTAGACGGCCTCCATGAGGCTCCCAATACACCAGGCAAACCTTCGGGAAAGCTTCCGCTTGACCGGCGGTAACCCGGCTAATTCCAAGATCTCATTGATCCAATCCCAACAATTGACCGGCTCACCCTGGCTAATAAAGTAGGCTTTGCCGGCAGCAGGGGCCCGGCCCGCCAGGGCATCAATCGCCAGCAGATGCGCACGGGCCGCATTCTCTACGTAGATCATGTCGATCAAATTTTCCCCCTTCCCCACTTGCCGCAACCTTCCCTGCTCTGCCCGCTTGAGTAAGCGTGGAATCAGGTGCTGGTCACGCGGCCCCCAAATCAAGTGTGGCCGGAGGGCACAGGTTCGCAGCCCCGTTTCATCATCAGCTTGCAAAACCGCCTGTTCTGCCAGCGCCTTGCTGTGGGGATAATGACACAACCAGCGTTCTGCATAAGCCGCGGACTCGTCGACTCCCTCTTGATCACAGCCGTCGAAAGTTACACTGGGGCTGCTGCTATAAACCAGACGCGACACACCATGTTGCTGACAAGCAGCAATAACGTGCTCGGTACCAACGGTGTTAACGCCATGATACTTCTTCCAGGGCCCCCAG
>JAYGDG010000519.1:0-2243 GCA_046583015.1 Pirellulaceae bacterium
TAGCAGGGCCAGGCTGGCATAGGAGAACATCATGACGGTGAGCGACATTTCGATTCCGATGTGCAATCCCAGGAAGCAAACCAGTGCGATGGGGCGAAGAAACCTGGTCCCAACTGGGAAAAATAACAGCAGCGGGCCCAACAGTTCCAGGCCCACAGTGGCCTGGGTTAAGAAATGTAGCAGCAACGGAAAATGTAACAGCCAGTTACCAAAGGGACGCGTGACGGTCACATCAGAGAGGGCCATGGCCACTGCGTCACCGTTGAGCCAGACCGTATTGAGTTTCCAAAAGCCCGTAAACACGTACATCATGGCAATCTGCAGCAAGATGCCCGCACTGGCGATAGAAAGCGTGTCTCCTGGACCAGCAAGCCTTTGCGGTTGGCGACGGCTATCGATTGAAAAGCGGGCTCCTAGGGGAAGAAACATGCCCCAAAAAAGCCCCATGCACAACAAGACATCTCCACCGTTCACCAGCAGCGGCGCGCGTGTATTTAGCGAACATGTTAGGATCCAGGCGAGACAGGTTGCCTGCCGTGTCCGGTAGCCCACCAACAGAGCCAGTCCACAACAGCCGGCCAGGCCAAATAGCAATGCCTGGTAACCCCAGGCGTCATTCCAAAGGTGGAATGACCATTTCCATATTTCCCCGTAGTAATCGTGAACGGCCGATAGAGGTAGTGCACCACCGTGAGCGTACATGGAAGTTAAGTCGGCTGCTCGGCGGATCAAGTCAACTAACATGACCAGCGCAAAGCTGACGCGAAAAAGGGCCAGGCTGCGCAAATCAATCGCGAACAGGTTCTGGTAACAGGATTGACTCCCATGCCTGCTTCGCTGAAGCTCGGCGGTCGGTTGTTGCGAGCCGTTGGTCATGAACTTCCTTAACTGGTGCCAGCGTCATCCCAAGTATAGAACAGAATCCCAAAAAGAGCCGCCTGAGTTGGGAAAAAAAGCTGTCGCAGGACCCGGCAAGGGGAGCCTGGCAGGAAGCGCCTGAGTCCAGTCTCGCAAGCGAGTGGATGCCTTTATCGCTTAACCGAGAGAGCTTTCCTGGCCAGCGGTGTGGACGGCCCGTGGCTGGGGCGTCCATCCCACAAGCGGATTTGCGAATCACTGCTACCCGACGCAATCCAGTCACCTTGAGGACTGAATTCAGCGCACCAGGTGACACCCCGGTGACCCGCTAAGGTCAGGATTTGATTGCCGAAAACCACGTCCCACACCTTGAGACTAAAATCGTAACTGGCCGATACGATGCGCTGGCTGTCAGGACTAAAGCGAACCTGGGTAACCGGTCCCGTGTGTCCTTTTAAATCGAATTGCAGCGCCCGACGGTCAACATTCCAGACGCGAATGGACCGGTCGTAACCGCTGCTGGCAATCCATTTTCCGTCGAGGCTCCAGTCAACGGTCAGAATACCCAGTCGATGTCCGGGAATCTCTTCAACTAATTGCTGGTTCTCTCGGTTCCAGACGCGCAGCACCTGGTCGTGACCTCCAGTAACGCAGTGGGAGCCATCAGGAGAGAAGGCAATGGTGTTTACCGGACCCTGCTGATCTCGTATTACCGCAACCGGATGATCATCAGTGAGGTTCCAAAGTTTGACCAGGCCATCGTTGCTAACCGACCCAATCCAGCGGCTATCTGGTGTAAAGGCAATCTGGTTGATCTGCTGTTGGTGGGCAAGTCGCCTGGTCTTGATCTGCCTGTCCTGCAGATCCCAAAGGTAAAGCATGCCGTCCGCAGTACCTGCTGCCAGCCACTGGCCGTCGTGCGAAAAACGAACCGTCCTGACAGGACTTTCCATACTTGAGAAGACGTGTGCCAGCCGACGATTGGGCATTTGCCACAATTTGATCGTTTGATCATAACTGGCGGTTGCCAGCCATTTCCCGTCCGGACTGTAATCCAAATCCTGGACAACATGCTGATGGGCACCCAGGACCGGTGGCGAGGGTTCGAGGCTCCACCGTTTGACTGTCAAATCCCAACTGGCCGAGATAAGTTCTTCCCCATTTGGATGGAAAGCCAGGCACCTGACGGGACGAAGATGGCCTTTGTAAGTTCGAATTTCTTTTCCCAGTGGTACCTTCCAGAGCTTGATGGTGCTGTCCGCACCAGCCGAAGCAAGTTGTGTTCCATCAGGATTGAATTGGAGATGGCGAATGGCCAGTTGCCCACTGGTGATTGTCTTGAGTTGCCGCAGTTGTGAAGTTGACCAGAGTTGAATCGTGCCATC
>JAYGDG010000623.1:0-7393 GCA_046583015.1 Pirellulaceae bacterium
GCTGATTCAGTGACACTGCTGGCACCGATTGATCAGCAGGAAGTATGGGCTGCAGGAGTGACTTACAAACGCAGCCAAACGGCTCGCATGGAAGAATCCGAAACGTCAGCATCCTGTTATGACCGCGTCTACGAATCACCACGGCCAGAACTTTTTCTTAAGGCGACACCCCACCGTGTATCGGGACCAGGTCAGCCATTACGGATTCGTCAGGATGCGACCTGGAATGTTCCCGAACCGGAAATAACCTGTGTGGTTAATTCACGACTGGAACTGGTTGGTTTCACAGTCGGCAATGACATGAGTTCGCGTGACATTGAAGGAGAAAACCCTCTGTACCTGCCGCAAGCCAAGGTGTATCGGCAGTGTGCCGGGCTGGGCCCCTGTGTGACCCTGGCTGCTGATATGCCAGCACGGGAAGAGACGACCATCCGGCTGGAAATTCAACGAGCGGGTGAATCTGTTTTTCAGGGTGAAACCAACGTCGATCAGATGGCCCGGACATTTGAGGGCTTGATCGAATACTTGGGACGCGACCAGGAATTTCCCCACGGTGTGTTTTTGATGACGGGAACTGGTGTGGTTCCCGATAGTGACTTCACGTTGAAACCAGACGATGTAGTCCACATTACGATCGACGGGATTGGCACGTTGACCAACCCGATTGTTCAAGGTTAGTTGTCCGGTCACTATTAGTGACTAGTGGCGTTCTATTGCAAACTGTCAGTGAGACGAGATAAAACCACGATGCAACCAGTACTTATTAATGGCCAATGGCGTGACTCTTCCGGGAGCGATTCTTTTCAAGCAGAAAATCCAGCAACTTGTGAATTGCTGCCAGATGTTTATCCAGTCAGTTCCTGGGAGGATTGTGATGCAGCGCTGCAGGCAGCCGTACAGGCTGCAGAAGCTCTCTGGCAATTACCGGGAACGATTGTTGCCGACTTCCTCGAAGCCTATGCAAGTCGAATCGAAGAGCGGGCTGAAGAACTTGTCGAGATGGCTCACCTGGAAACGGCACTTCCCAAGTCGCCGCGCCTGGCTGATATCGAGTTACCACGGACTACCGGCCAGCTGCGTCAGGCAGCGGCAGCGGCACGCAATGGTTCCTGGAGCTTACCAACCATCGATACCAAGACAGAAATCCGCTCTGCCTATCGATCGATTGGACCAGTCTGCGTACTGGGGCCCAACAACTTTCCGTTTGCCTTTGGAAGTATTTCCGGAGGTGACTTTGCAGCCGCCGTAGCTGCTGGAAACCCGGTGATCGCCAAGGCCAATTCGTCCCACCCCGGTACTACGCGACTGTTTGCCGAGGAAGCTCAGCTGGCTGCCGAGCAAACAGGTTTACCAGCCGGCACCATCCAGTTGCTGTACCGCATGCCTCACGCTGATGGCGAACGACTGGTCGCCGATGCACGCATTGGGGCGACCGGGTACACGGGCAGTCGGAGTGCGGGACTCAGTTTGAAGGCAGCTGCCGACGCCCGTGGCAAGCCGATCTACCTGGAACTGTCCAGTGTTAATCCAATTGTCGTGTTACCAGGAGCCCTGGAAGAACGAGGTGCAGACCTGGCAGAGGAATTTACTGGCAGTTGCCTGATGGGAACCGGGCAGTTTTGTACCAATCCAGGACTGGTCATCCTGGTAGACGGGGAAGCAACACGTACTTTTGTTGAGGCAGTGACTCAAGGCTTTCAAGATGCGCCCGTGGGAACACTGTTGTCTCGAAGTGTACAAACTTCACTGCAGAGTAACGTGTCGATTCTGCTTGAGGCAGGTGCCCAGTTGCTTGCGGGCAATACGAGTGTTGAAGAGGATCGATGTTGTTTTGCCAATACGCTGCTGCAAATAACGGGAGATCAGTTCGTGGCTGCTCCTGAAACGATGCAGACAGAAGCCTTTGGGAATTCGTCTTTACTGATGGTTGCCAGTTCTACGGAACAAGTCTGCGAGGCCATTGACCAGTTGGAAGGAAATCTAACCGGTTGTATTTATTCCCATAGCGGTGGCGAAGACGATGCGGATTACGATCGTATTGCTCCACGACTGAGACAGCGCGTGGGTCGGCTGTTAAATGACAAGATGCCCACGGGTGTGGCTGTCAGTTCAGCCATGAACCATGGCGGGCCTTATCCGGCGACCGGCCATCCGGGATTCACAGCAGTGGGTATCCCGGCATCGCTGATCCGTTTTAGCATGTTGCAGTCCTACGACAACGTGCGAACGCATCGCTTGCCAGGAATTTTGCAGGATGCTAATCCAACCGGCGAGACCTGGCGTTTGATTGATGAACAGTGGTCTCAGTCGGATGTAACTTAATCTCACTTTCCTTCGATCGGTCCATGGAGATCGGTTTGCAGGGTAATTGGAGAGATGCCTGCGGCAGTTCGTGGAAGGAAAATGCGCATAGCAGAAAATAGCGAAGTTCGCCATAATGACAGGGCGTTAGAGAGTTGACGACAGTTGCTTAGAACCAACATGTTTCATGGGGTAATTAAGTATGACCTGTTCAAAACCTGTTCAACTGTTCTTAGGACGCAGCGTTTTCTGTGGGCTGCTTGCGGTCATGCTTATGCCACTTGTAACTGGGGGAGCTGAATTTCAGCAAAAAGGTGCTGCCCAAGAGCAAGAGACTAAGAAAGACGAGTCAGCATCCGGCCAGGCTTTGTTGGACGAAGCCTTCGAGTTGAAGTTGACAGCTCGCACTGGACAGGATTTTGCCAAGGTGGTGCAGCGGTGCGAAGAAGCCATCAAAAAAGGCCTCGATAAAGAAAACGAGAAATTTGCCCGCCGACTGATGACTTCCACACTCTATCAGTATGTGTCACGTATTTGCCAGCCGATCCTCAAGAAGGATCGCCCCGATCCCAGCTGGAGACAGCGTCGCGCGGCTGCCATGCCGCTGCTAAAGAAGTTACTCGAAGTAGACGACACGTTTGGCGACGCCTTGGTTTTGACCGCTCGCTTGGAAATGTTTCCCGGTGGTGATGCAATACGCAGTCGCCAGTTGCTGGACAAAGCAATTGTTGTCTTCAAAGAAGAAGATGAGAAGTTGTCGGAAGCCTTGTCGCTGCGGGCTGGCCTTGAAATGGATGCCAAGAAGAAGATGGCGGATTTGGATCGTGCCATCAAATTGGATCCTTCTAATACGGAAGCCTGGCAAGCTCGCGCCCTGACGCAATTGCGAGGAGGTAAATTTGAACAGGCCGCCCAGGACCTGGAGGCATTGTTAGAAAAAGACAGTGATAACTATCTTGCCATGCTGGCCCTGGCCGAAGCGATGGCCAATCTCAGGAAGACCGATGAAGCCATCGAACTTGCCGGACGAGCCATCAAGCTGGAACCGGAAGTTCCACAAGCTTACGAGTTGAGAGCCAGGATCCATGTTTTGACTAACGCCATGAATTTGGCCCTGGTGGATGTCAACCAGGCACTCCATTTGCAGCCTGGATCGTATAGCAGCCTGCTGCTGCGAGCCCGCTTGCTGCAGGCGCAGGAAAAATTTGATGAGGCGCTCAAAGATGTCGAAACGGCGTTAAAGGTTCGCCCCAAGACAGTTTCGGCCCTGTTCTTGAAAAGTTCCATCTACGAGGCCCAACGGAAATTTGACAGAGCGTCGGCGACTATGCGGCAAGTCGTCATATTACAACCTGATAATGAACAGGCTCGCCTGATGCTGGGCATGTATTACAGTATGGCATCGAAAGTCAAAAAAGCATTAATCGAGTTCGATCTGATCCTGGCAAAAAATAAGGGTAATACAGCAGCACTTTACTGGAGAGCCGATACGCGATTGAACATTGGTGACCATCAAGGTGCACGGAAAGATTATGAGCGGGTGTTAGAAGCCAATCCGAAACACGAAGCCACCTTGAATAACCTGGCCTGGTTGCTTGCCACATCCCCGGAGGATGCATTACGCGATGGCAAACGGGCCATTGAACTGGCTCTGCAAGCCAGCGAGTCGTCGCAGTATAAGAAACCTCACATACTCAGTACGCTGGCCGCTGCTTATGCAGAGACCGGCGCTTACGACAAGGCGGTTGAATGGTCAAACAAGGCAGTCAAGTTGGGTCGCGATGATATCCAAGGACAGCTAGAAGCGGAATTAAAGAGCTACCAGCAAGAAAAACCGTGGCGAGAAAAAAAGGAGCTGCCAGAGTCGAAAGACGTGCCCAATAAGGGAACGTAATGACTGCCAGTGAGATGATTCCATGGACCGTGAAGCAGCTTACGCATTAGTTTGCGAATACACCAATGGCGAAAGCCTTCGTAAACACATGCTGGCCGTTGAACTGGCGATGAGAGCTTACGCCATAAAATACCGGGAAGACGAGAACAAGTGGGCCATCGTGGGACTGCTTCATGATTTTGACTACGAGAAATGGCCTGACCCTCCGGATCACCCCTTAAAAGGGTCTGAGATCTTAACCGATCGAGGTTATCCAGAAGAGGTGATTTACGCCATTAAGTCACATGCAGATTACCTGGAAGACTGTCCACGCGTTTCGTTGATGGATAAGGCACTTTATGCCTGCGATGAATTGGCCGGCTTCATTTCAGCCGTCGCCAAGGTGCGACCCGATGGGATTCGAGGGATGAAAGCGAAGAGTGTCCGAAAGAAAATGAAACAAAAGAGTTTTGCTGCCGCTGTTAATCGAGAGGACATTGTTAGCGGCGCAGAAGACCTGGGAATTGAACTCAATGAACATATTCAGTTTGTTGTAGACGCAATGGCGGAACAGGCGGAATTATTGGGGCTGGTCCCTGGTTGAAGCTGAGATTCAAATAAAACCATTGGTAGGAACTTAATCATGGAAATCCGGGCTGCTGATGAACTGATCCAGAAGAAATGTGAACCGTGTGAAGGTGGTGTTGATCCCTGTACCCTGGCTGAAGCAGAAGATCAGTTAGCCAGGCTCACAGGCTGGTACCTGACCCACGATGGTCAGCGAATTCGTAAAGATTGGACAGTCAAACACTTTATGGCAGGAATGGACTTCTTTAATCGTGTGGCCGAAGTGGCCGAATCAGATGGTCACCACCCGGACCTGCATATTGAAGGTTATCGCAACCTCTCGATCGCGCTTTGGACTCATGCGATTGGTGGCTTGAGCGAAAACGATTTTATCCTGGCGGCCAAGATTGATCAGCTAGAGATAGATCTCCAATCCTGATCGCCCGCGTTCTGATGCCACGGCCTGTTAAGAACCGCTGGAATTTGTTTCACAGAAGTGTGAGCGGGTTCTGGCGAGATTTTAGGGGCATCGATACCGGTTTCCCCTGGCGGTGTGATTCGAAGATAGCAGCAATCATTTCCACGGTAGTGCGGGCTTCATAGACACTGCATTCTGGCTGGCGATCTTCCTCAATGGCTAGCAATAGATCACTACAAGCTGCAATGTTGCCGGCGTGCAATCCACCGTCTTTAAGCGGTTCTGGTTTGCCTGCGCCGGCGGAACTGACCGGAATCCACTTCTTGCCACTTCTGCCAGGTGACCACATGGGGTCCGGTAAGAAGTTAACCTGGGGAAGGAAGCCGGTCACGATATCAATAATCCCCTTGGATCCCATGATCTGTAAACCGAAGCGACGACCTGCCGTATCACGCTGAGAACCAAAATAAGCGGTTACACCTTCATTCATTCCGTACATGGCAGCCAGGTTGTCACCGGCCAATGGTCCGATTCCCTCTGGTCCCTGGTGGACATGCTGCTTCGTTACAGGCTGGTCTTTTTCCATCACGGTAGCGAAGCACCAGTTTGCCTCCCCGGCAAAATGGTGAATCAAGTTCATGACGTGACTGCCCAGTACCCAGAGGTCCTCACCTCCCCCGCGACGATCTTCCTTGCCCCGCCCGCGCAGTTCTAGCACATCGCCAAGTTGACCATCATAGATTAAGTCCCGAATCACTCGCAGTTTTGGGCTGTAACGGGTTTGATGGGCAATCGCCAGCTTAATTTTATGTTTTTCACAGGCAGCCACCATCTCGTCCGCTTCCACGAGATCCCGACACATAGGCTTTTCCATGTAGAGGTGAATCTTCCGCTCCGCTGCAGCGATCACCATGTCACGATGTTGATCCAGGTGCCGTGGTCCAACACTAATGACGTCGGGTTTGGCTTCATCGAGCATTTTGCGGTAATCACTATAGGCGCGGGGAGCCTTCAAGCGGGCAGCCGTGGCCTTTAAACCGGCGGGATCCGCGTCAGCGACTGCTACTAGTTCACAGCCGGGTAAATGTCCCCACACGGTGTCCAACCCATGACCGTAATTACCGCGACCCGTATGGCCAATGACCCCTACTCGATATTTTCTGGCCATGATGAGATCCCCTTGTCAGTGACTTTGTTGACTGTGTTATATTCTGTAAATCAGCTGGCTCACTAGTCTCCAGATGATAGCTGAGAAAGTAGAATGTCCAGTATCATACACCATGCATAATGGGTTGTCGATTTTTACCGTTTAGAGAACCAAGAGACGAACGACTCGTGACTGACCAATCAACTGAAACCAAACGTGTAGCAGTCATCGGCGGCGGTATTGCCGGTTTGTCGGCAGCTCACCGTATTCGGGAGTTGGACAAGAGCGTTGAAATTGTCTTAATGGAATCGCTTGATCGTTTGGGAGGTGCAATACAGACGATTGAGCGAGATGAGTTTCTGATCGAACATGGCCCGGATATGTTGGCGACCAAAGATCCATGGGCTCTCGACCTCTGTCGTCGCCTTGGCTGTGAATCCGATTTGATTGAAACGGAGGCCGCTTTCCGCCGTGCATTTGTGGCCCGTGGTAATCGCTTGCATCCGGTACCAGCTGGATTTACGTTGCTCAGTCCAAGCCAACTGCTGCCCCTAATCACAACCCGACTGCTGAGCCCGCTGGGTAAATTAAGGGCCCTGGGCGAATACTGGATACGGGCTCGCCGTGATGTTGCCGATGAAAGCCTTGCTGATTTTACGCGGCGGCGTCTGGGCAGCGAAGTGTTTGAACGGATCGTGCAACCGTTGGTTGGTGGCATTTATACCGCGGATCCTGAGAAGCTTAGCATGCAGGCGACACTGGCCCAATTCGTTGAAATGGAACGGACCCATGGTGGTTTGATTCGTGGTGCCCGCCAGGCCAGGAAAGTAACGCAACAGCAAGGATCTGAATCCGGCGCGCGTTATGGAATGTTTGTTACCTTGCGCTCCGGTCTGACCGGTCTGGTCGAGCGCCTTGCAGAAAAGTTGCCTGACGGATCTGTCCAACTCAATGCCGTTGTTGATCAGATCACGCCCACGGATGATGATCGCTGGGAAATCGCAATGGCAAAAGGAAGTCTGCCAGGGCAGACAGTCAAGACGTTTGACGGAGTTGTTGTGGCCACACCTGTCCACGTGGCGGCCCG
>JAYGDG010000644.1:0-3877 GCA_046583015.1 Pirellulaceae bacterium
CCCGAACACAAGGAATTTGTTGAACAACAGCGTCGAGACTTGCTGGCTCGCTTTGGTATCCAGGGCGACATGGTTTTCCAGCGAGTGCGTGAGTTGAGTGGAGGAGAACGAAACCGGGTGGCCCTGGCCCGCCTGGCTGCCGCCGATGCAAATCTGCTAATCTTCGATGAACCGACCAATCATCTTGACTTGTGGGCGCGGGAAGCCCTGGAGAATTGTCTCAGGGAGTTCGCTGGGACCGTTTTGCTGGTTAGCCATGACCGCTATTTCTTGAACCGAGTTGTCGATCACATGCTGGTGGTCCAAGGGAGTCGCTATCAAGTGATTAGGGGGAATTACGAAACGTACTTGCAACTGGTCAACCAGGGTTACGGTTGCCAGGCGGCGGCTGCCGCAACTGGTAAGACCGAGGCTGCCTCCGTGACTGCATCGAACCGCCAAACATCCTCGCAAACGGAGTCACGAAAGAAGCGCAAGTTTCCCTATCGTAAGACCGCGGACCTGGAAGCTGATATCCAAAAATGTGAACAGCGAATTGAGGCACTGCATCAGCAACTGGCGCTTCCTGATGTCTTGCGAGATGGCCCACGTGTCAAAGTCTTGAAAGAAGAGTTGGAGCAACAGCAGGGTCAGTTACAGCAACTCTATGATCACTGGGATGAGGCGATCGAATTGAATGCCTGAAGCCATGGACTAGCAGTAGAGACGGCCAGTCAAAAAAAGACGCCCCTGGAAACCAATGAGGTTCCCACGGGCGACTTCAGGGTGGGGGCTGCTTGTGAGACGGGTTTGACACTACGCCGTGCCATCCGTCCTACGAAGGTGTCAATAATGCACGCCGCGTGCCAAATGGGCGTGTGAAATGGAAAATGGCTCTATATCACGGGTTTTCAGCTCTCACTGGACCTGCCCAGGAAGGTACCGGCGCTAAAGTGACATCAACATGATGTCGCTTTGTATTCAACTCGATGATAGAAATTCCAGGCTCTGCAAGCCCCTTAGGGAGTTTCTCGTGGCGTGGCACCGGCAGCTGTTACCAACTGCTGCAGGACGTCGCCGGAATGTGCTCCGACAAGGCGCTGATCGTTGACCAGGTAGGTTGGGACACTGGTGACACCCAGTTCTCGGCAGCGCTGCCAGTCACGATCGACGTTGGCCTGGCAGCGACGTGATTCGAGCACATCACGCGCTTCGTTGGCGGACAAGTCAGCCTGGACAGCTGCTGCGACGAGGACTTCGATGTTTGCCAGGTTGAGTCCCTTGACGAAGTAAGCCTGGTAGAGGTGTTGATGGATCGGTGAGGCAGGTTGAAGTCCGTCAGCCCAGGTTCCCAGTTCCTGAGCCAGGCGACTGTTATAAGTCATGGATCGTTCTCCGTAGGGGAGTCCATCTCGTTGCATGACATTTTGCAAACGTTCTTGGGAGGCCTGGATATCGACATTGCGACCGGCAAACAGTTGTTCCAGCGTGATTCCTTCGTTGGGTGTTTTGGGATGCAGCGGAAAGTGCGTGAGCTTGAGTTGGATATCGAACTGTTCAAGCAACCGATCAGCGCGCACGGCACCGACATAGCACCAGGGTCAGATATAATCGGAGAAGACTTCGAGTACGATTGGGTCAGCCATGGTTTAGGTTCTCCTGAGGACATTTTAGCAAGCGGTGAGTGGTTTCCAGCAGCCGTTTTCTGCGCTGCTGGCAACACATTGTTCAATAAACTGGACCCCTTCCACGCCATCGTACACATTGGGAAAAATGGTGTCACGTTCTGCTACGCTTTGACCATCGGCGTGGGCGATCATCTGGTCATAGCTGCTGCGATAAACATTAGCAAAAGCTTCGAAGAACGCCTCGGGATGACCGGCAGGTAATCGGCTGGCAGCCCGTGCTGCGGCCGGTGTGAAGTCGGCCATTGGGTTGCGTTCATAGACTTGCAGCGGCTGGCCGAATCGTCTCAGTACCATTTCATTAGGTGTTTCCTGTCGCCAGCTGAGGGAACCGAGGGTGCCGTCGATTTGGAGCGTGAGATCATTGAGTTGTCCGTGGGTGATCTGACTGACGGTTACCAGGCCCAGTACCTGGTCGGCAAACCGTACCAGGACATGCCCGTAATCGTCGAGTGTTCGATCGCTGCGGAGGCTTTGCAGTTGGGCAGAAACTTCCGCTGGCATGAGCCCGGTGGTATAGCGAATAAGTTGATAGGCGTGGGTGCCGATATCGGCCAGGGCGCCGGACGGACCGGCCCGCTGAGGATCTGCTTTCCACGCCCCGCGTTGGGGCGTGGTGTCCACGGGTAACCCCCATAGCCAGCCTTGCAGGTAATGAGCCCGGACTGCTTGTATGGTGCCAAGTTCTCCCTGGCGAATCATCTCACGTGCCTGGCGAATAAGCGGGTATCCGGTGTAGTTGTGGGTCAGGGTAAAGACAGCACCCGTTTGTTGGACGAGTTCTGCCAATTGCTCGGCATCGGTCAGCCGCGTGGTGAGTGGTTTGTCGCAAATGACGTGGAAGCCGGCTTCAAGAGCTGCCTTGGCAATCGGGAAGTGGGTGTCATTGGGAGTCGCGATACTCACAAAATCGATGCGGTCGTCAGCATCCCGGGCAGATTCTTGGGCCAGCAACTGCTGATAGGATTCATAGGTGCGGTCTTCGGCTAAACCAAATTCAGGTCCGTAGAGGAGAGATTTTTCAGGGTCGGAAGATAAAGCACCAGCCACGATTTCAGCACGCCGGTCCAGCGTGGCGGCCGTGGCATGTACGCGGCCGATGAACCCGTGGCCACCACCACCGATCAAGCCCATTCTTAGTTTGCGGTTCAGGGGTGCATTAAGCGCTGCCATGTCTGTTTCTTTCCGAAGCATCGGCTGGAGTATCAGTTGCTATTTTCTTGGACCAACTCCGAGACTTTTGCCAAATCAACCGGTTTACCAGCAGCCGGAAACGGGAAGGGCAGTAACCGCCAGGTCTCTGTAAAGGAGGCCGATTCGTTTGCCAGTAAATTTTCTCGTGGTCCAATCGGCTCCAGTTCACACATGGGCCGATCAGGATACCAGATTGACATGGTCAGTCCGGCTACCTCGTTGTAGACGCGATTCTTGTAGGTGGGGAATTGTTTGACGAACATGATGTCGTTTTTCATCAGGTAAGCAAACCAGCCAGCATAGCTGTCCATGCCAAGCTTGGGATACCGAGGTGCTGCCGTGATTTCCAGGAACTGATCACGCCTGCGAATGCTCGGGTCCTCCGGTCGAAAGTTGATTGCTGGTCCGGGACCGTACATGACATATCCATTGGGGAATCGACTGGGGCGTGTTAGTGGAATAACACAGATTCCCTGGCCGAGGGCAAAGGTGCGACTCCAGTGGCAATAGGCAACCGGATCGCGAGAAACGTTCTTGATTGTTTGTCGACAGGTGAGGCTGGTTGATGTCGGATCCAGCGTGAAATCGCGAGTTAACTGGACCCCGGTCGGTTCATCTGCCTGGCTGGTCAACCGCGCTGAACGTGGCCCTGTGATGGTAGCCTGCCAACGGCCCATCCAGAGTTGAGGATGCTTGGGAATTGTTTGTTCAGGGCCGATATCAAAACGACCAGCGGTCATTGAGGGGCCTTTCTTTCCCGCTTCGTAGATGCCACCAGCTCCCTTGGGATCCAGGTAGAGTACATTTTTTCCCAGTAGCGAATATTCCAGGATGCGACCACCAGCCGCCGGACAGAGGATCACGCGAGTCTGTTGGTTCTTCAGTTGCAGGCAATCTCGATAGCCATAGTAGGAGACCACTTCTGCGGCACGTGTGGTGGTCGCCGAATGGATCGATGGAAGCGATATAAGTGCTAGCAGAACAGCATAGGTGAGGATTCGAATGTGCGGCATCTGAAA
>JAYGDG010000659.1:0-5211 GCA_046583015.1 Pirellulaceae bacterium
TCAGCGTCCTGCTCTTCTTCTTCGCACTAGAATTGACACTGACCGGATGGGGTGTCGATCCGGTAATACAAAGGGAAGATCCTTTCGTTGGTTTCTCCGCATCGATTCCACTTTACATCAAGGATACTGAGACAGAGGGGATAATGATTACCGCGCCCAACAAGCGGGCTCACTTCAATATCCAGCGGTTTCAGCGCAGCAAGCCAAAAAACACGTTCCGGATCTTCTGCCTCGGTGGCAGCACCACCTATGGCCGCCCATTTAACGATGTCACTTCCTTTCCGGGTTGGCTACGAGAATTCCTGCCCCTTGCCGATCCCGAGCAGTCCTGGGAAGTCCTCAACACGGGTGGTGTCAGCTATGCCAGTTACCGAATCGTGTCTCTCATGCACGAGTTGATTCGGTACCAGCCTGACCTGTTCGTGATCTATACCGGTCACAATGAATTCCTGGAAAAACGCAGCTATCCGAAACTGGCCAGCATGTCTCCGCTGCTACTTAAATCAGCAACAACGGCTGGACGATTCCGCACTTTCGCACTTCTTCGCAGGCTCGTCACTAAACCTTCCGTGGCGCAACCCCAACGATATCAAATGCCTGCCGAGGTTGACGAGATTCTAAACCATACCGTGGGACCTTCTTCTTATCAGCGAGATGACGTGGCACGCGACCAGGTTGTTGAGCATTTTGAGTTCAACCTGCGCCGCATGGTCCAACTGGCACGTTCCTGTGGTGCCCAGGTTCTGCTCATCTCCCCGGCCAGCAACTTGAAAGATTGTTCTCCGTTCAAAAGCCAGCATCGAGAGGGGTTGAGTGATTCACAACAGCAGCGATTTAAGTCGTTATTAGACCAGGCACAGTCCCTCCAACTGCAGGGAAACCTGGAGACGGCAATGACTCAATACAGGCAAGCGATGTCAATCGACGATCGTTACGCAGAATTGCATTATCGAATGAGTCGACTACTGCTGCAAAAGCAACAAGTTGCGCAAGCGTTGGCGTCCAGTGAGCAGGCTCAAGAAGAAGATATCTGTCCCCTGCGAGCACTCAATGCGATGCGCGATTCATGCCAGCGTGTGGCAGCGAGCCTGCAAGTTCCCCTGATTGATTTTCACCAGTTACTGGCCGAACAATGCCTGCAAGAACACCAGCACCGTCTCCCAGGCCAGGAATATTTCCTGGACCATGTTCACCTGCGTCCCGAAATCCATCGACAACTGGCTATCCATCTCGTGGAAGCGATGATTCAGCACGGCTTCATCCAGCCAGGCCAGCGCTGGCAGGATCGCGACCTGGCGGTCATCGATCAGCGGGTTTATGGTCGTGTTGATCAGCCTGCCCAGGCTGCTGCTTTACGAAACCTCGCCAAGGTTCTCAATTGGTCGGGCAAGCACCTGGAAGCAGGTTCGCTGGCCCTGGAGGCACTCGAAACGCTGCCAAATGATGCCGAGGCTCTTTTACTGGCAGCACCTTACCTGAAGACTCTAGGCCGCCTGGACCAGGCCATTGATCAATACCGGCGAGCTTTAAAGCAAATGCCGGATCATGCCGAAGCCCACCAGTTACTGGCTGCACTGCTGGCAGAAAAAGGAGACTATCCGACAGCCAAGAAGCATTTCCTGGAAGTCTTACGGATCCATCCTGACGACTGGCACGCCCAGTTGCGAGTGGCCATTATCTGTACTCGACTGAAGCAATTCCGTGAATCACTTCCCCATTATCGAATAGCCCTGCAACACGATTCAGACAATGCGGTTCTCCATTATCACTATGCAATGACGCTGGCTGGCCTGGACGAGATCCCAACCGCCATTGCCGAGTACCAGAAAACAGTCGCCTTGGATCCTGCTGGACCCGATGCTCATTTCAATCTTGCCACCTTACTGGAAGACCTTGATCCAGTCGCATCGCAGATCCACTATGAACAGGTCATTCAGCTTAATCCCCAGGACGCGGAGGCCTTCTTTCGATTGGGACAGCTAATAGAGAAGGAAGATCCGGTCCGTGCGACTGGTCATTATCAGCGAGCCTTGCAGATCAAGCCGGGTTATGTACCAGCCCAAACCCAACTTAATCAACTCCTGGAAAAGTCGGAAAAGGATCTTCCCAATTAAATGACTCCCAACAAACTGTAACATCCCTGTTACCCTTCACTACTGGAAATCGACCATGTCCGAACGCCTCAACACTCTGTTTCGAAAAGCTGCTCAACCTCGCTTATTACTGTTGATGCTGCTGGGCACCGTCTTAAGCCAAGCCACCGTAACCTGGGGAGAAGATCCCAAGCCAGTCCTGAAGTGGAAACTGGCAGGCCCCACGGACCAGTTAATCCAGACCCATCGACGTAAATTTAGTGTTCCAGGTATTTCCGTAACGATTGCGCAGCAGGGAAAACTGGTCTACAGCCAGGGGTTTGGGTATCGGGACCAGGAGCGGCAGCTTGCTGCGACACCCCAAACGCGTTACCGACTGGCCTCCATCAGCAAATCGGTTACTTCCGTGCTGGCCATGATACTGGTCGAACGGGGAACCCTGGACCTGAATCACAATCTCCACCATTACATACCGAAGTATCCTCAGGGTGGGCGCGCGATCAAGCTAACGCACCTGCTCTCCCATCAGTCCGGCATTCGGCACTATCAAGCTGGTGATCCGAACTCGAGGAAATACACCTACTGTCGCGATGCGATGAAGTTTTTTCAGAATGATGCTCTTAATTTTCAACCAGGAGAAAGATACTCGTACAGCACACATGCCTATACGGTACTGGGCGCAGCCCTGGAGCATGCCACTAACAAGTCATTTCGACAACTGGTCCTTGATGAGATTACGATCAAACACAAGTTACCTACCCTGCGTCCGGAAGATCGCTCTGTGCCGGATCCCCGGCGAGCCACGCTGTACGAAAACACGGCTCCCCAAAACGGCACCGCCGGCGCAAAGCCGGATATCAAGAACGTGCCGGCGAAGCCAGATAACATTAGCTGGAAATGTCCGGGCGGTGGCCTGGAATCGACGGCACCAGATCTTTGCCGTTTTGGCATGAAGCTACTGGACGGTTCCCTGCTCCGTAAAAACAGCACTAAACAGTTGTGGACCGCTCGCCAGCTGAACAACGGTAAGACCACTCGATATGGTTTAGGCTGGAGGATCGATAGCAGCGACAATCATCGGTATGTAGCACACAGTGGATCGCAACTGGGAGCCCGATCCTATTTGCGGATTTATCCTGAAAAAGAAATCATCGTGGTCATTCTATCGAACTGTCGCAGTCACCAGCCTCAAGATCTTGGTGAGGCACTTTCGAAACTGATCCTGCAGAAACCGGCGACGGATCGCCAACGCCTACAGCCTGCTCCATGACCGTTGAGACCCGGCCCTTTTCTACCTTTGAATACCGAGCCAACCATTTTTCCACGGGTCGCAAGAGGGCCAGTACCACTAGCGAGACAACGGTTGCAGCCAGTGCCAGTTCCCACAATGCCAGACCAGCTGCTGTTCCCAGTGCTGCCGACAGCCAGATAGCGCTGGCCGTTGTCAGGCCCTTAATCTCCAGTTGATCACTCAGTTTCAAGATCGCTCCGGCCCCCAGGAAGCCAACACCGGCGGCAATTCCCTGTATGACACGAGTCACATCAACGGTATTTGCTGCGTTGGCGCCCCCTTGCAGAGCTTGTTCTGCCGCCAGCTTACCGACGAGTGTAAAGATGGCAGCTCCCATGGAAACCGCCATCAACGTTCGCAACCCGACCCAGTGGCCATTCAATTGCCTCTCAACTCCAACCAGTCCGCCCAACAGAACGGCAACGATGAGTCGGCAGAAAACATCCAGCAGTCCCAACTCATCATAGACGTTATTAATGAAAAACATCCGTGAATCTCCCTAACTCAAGTACGATTTGCCTGGAAGTCCTTAGCCAAAATGGCATCGTTTTCTAACAGTTCATCGAGCTTTTCCTGGATCGCCTGATTGTCTGTTGACTGGTAATCCTGGAATCGCTGGTCATACCGGGGAATATCATAGAGAAATTCTCCAATAACGTCGTCGTCGATTTCGCGAACATTTTTTCCATAACCCATCTTTTCTAACGGGTAACCGTTGAGCTGTTGTTCAAACTGACCCTTCATCGGCAACGCCAGGTACGGTTTTCGTAAGGACATCGCTTCGCTGATCAAGGTAAAGCCAGCAGGTGCTGCGTGATCTGCCGGGCACGAGACGAATGTCCCGAACCTTCTCCAGAAACACCATAAACAATCCGAGCCACTTGCAAGCTCCCGACTGGCCGATCAACAATGTCTACTATTAAGCCTCTGATGGAACGCGTTCACATGAGTTTTATACTGTTAGAGAAAGTGCACTGCTATGGGAATCTTGGATCGATTTCGATTGGACGGTAAACGACTGTTTATCACCGGCGGAAGTCGCGGCCTGGGACGTGAAATGGGGTTGGCAATTGCCGACGCAGGTGCAGATGTTATTCTCGCTGGCCGCGACCAGCCGAGCCTGGAAGCTACCGCTGAAGAGATTCGCCAGCAGGGCAGGCAGGCCTGGACCTATCAAGCGGATGTCGGGAAACCGGCAAGCTGTGAAGATCTCTGCAAACAGGTCCTGGAGGACCATGATGACATCGACATCCTTATTAACAACGTGGGTGGCCGCCGAGAAAACATTGCTACCGAATCGATGCCCCTGGAAACATGGCAACAGCTCGTTGACCTGAACCTCACCAGTACCTTTATCTGTACCAAGATGATCGGTGGTGCCATGATCAAGCGTGGCCTGGGTGGGCGCGTCATCAATATCTCGTCGATTAACAGTATGGTTGCCGGGAGACAGATCCACGGACGTCATTACGAAACCAGCAAAGCAGCGATCGTCCAGTTCACGCGTGCCACGGCTGCTGATTGGGCCCCGCACAAGATCACGGTCAATGCCATCTGTCCTGGCGGATTCATGACCGAACCGAATGTCCGCTGGTCTCAAGAACATCCCGATGTCATTGAAGCCTTCAAGGCCAATATTCCAAGCGGGGATTTTGGCCAGCCAGAAGACTTGGGTCCACTGGCAGTCTATCTCGCCAGTGATGCCTCAAGATATATGACAGGAGCCGCTCTAGTCATCGACGGGGGCTACACGCTCTGGTAAACGGAGCTCTCAACCACGCAGTCAAGACCAGCGTTATTGGGAAAATCGCATTTTCGATTCCCAGC
>JAYGDG010000695.1:0-3270 GCA_046583015.1 Pirellulaceae bacterium
CCTCACAGTGTGGTCCGAGCCACCATCAGGCCTTGGCCCCGGAGGGTGGTACCACGGCCCACCGCCGCTGACGATCAGTTTGCCATCCGGGCTGAATGCTACGCTGTTAACCCAGCCTTCGTGTCCTCTGAGTGTGAGCAATCTTTTGCCGGTTTTAGCATCCCACACCTTCACCGTCTTGTCCCAACTGCTGCTAACGATTCGCTTACCGTCCGGACTGAATACCACACTGGTGACATTATTTGCGTGTCCTATGAGAGGGACTCGACTGAGCGTGAGGATCACTCGGCCAGTTTTGGAATCCCACACCTTTATAGAATTGTCATTGCTGCCGCTGATGATCCGCTTGCCGTTCGGGCTGAATGCTACACAGTTGACATTACCTTTGTGTCCCTTGAGTGTGAGTCGCTCCAGCCCGGTTTTAACATCCCACACCTTTGCGGAATGGTCGTGGCTGCCGCTGACGATCGACTTCCCGTTTGGGCTAAATGCCACGCTGGTGACTTGGCCGCCGCCGCTTTCGTGTCCTTTGAGTGTGCCAAGTTCCTGGCCAGTATTAGCATCCCACAACCTCAATATCCCTTTGTATTCACAGCTGCTGACGATTTGTTTTCCGTCGGGGCTTAAGGACACGCTGGTAAAACCATTTAGATTTTTTTTCTTGAGTGTGAGGATCTTCCGGCCGGATTTTGTATCCCACACGTTGATAGTCTTATCAATGCTGCTACTGACAATCCGTTTTCCGTCCGGACTGAATGCCACGCTGGTGACTTTAGCTGAGTGTCCTATGAACGTATCTGAATTATTCGCAAGGACCGGAGGAGTTACAAGCACGATCAAGAGGACTGTGTATAAGCTACATGTACGTGTCATTTTGCGATTCTCCTGGACGATTCGGCGTCGTTGCTATCACAGATGCTAGGTACCCTCAATTTACTCCATGAAAGTGTATTGTCCTATATTTGTACCGGATGATTCGGGACTTCAGTGTTTAATTGGATCCGCATCATCGTCACGATGCCGGCCTTGAGCGCGTAAATTAAAAAACGAAGCTCTTCTTTTCTTAGGTCAAAGAGGGAAGCAAATACGCCAACGGCATAGCCGGTTCAATCACTCACAAGGTCGAGGGCATCGCCGTAGAAGGGCTGAGTGAGTGAGCAGCTATAAGCCAATAACTCGGTGCTTTGCTACCGGTGGATTTGATTGCAACTGGATTTGCAGCGCCATGTCAATCGTCTTTGCCGAAAGGACGTCGCGTCCACTTGTCGTTTCCCTTGCTGACACCGATGTCTCTTCCCAGGCCTTTTCCCGTGCCGCCTATTCCGGGTGGTCCGTATAACTGGATGCCGGCTTCTGTTACCTCGTAGATGAACTTGCTGCGATGGTAATGAGATAGAAAATCATTGCTGGGCAAAACGAAAATTCGTACCTTGCCGTTTAGCGTGATCGGAGGGAGCGGGTTACCGGATCGTCGTACCTTGATCGGCGGCGCGATCACGTTCAGCGGTTTGACTTGCTTGGCATCTCGCCAGCATGACATAACAGCTTCTTCCTGAGGAAGGAAAAAATCAAATCGAACGTGCTCCTGCCGATGCCCGAAAGCAACGACTTCTTCAACCCAGGTCTCATTGTATTTCAGAGCAAGTCGATAGCGGTTGACGTCAAAGTCAGCGTTGTAAAAAAACATGCTGATCCCGTTAATCTCTCGTCGCAAGATTTTTCCAGTCTTGACCTCGGTTGTCTCCAGATCACCCTCAACGACTTTAACTTCCGGGACAAGCTCAATTTGCAGAGGATGACTTTCTCGTATTGTGCGATAGACGACAGCCAAGTTCTTTTTAATGTCAGGTGACATATCCTTGACCTGCAGCTGTTCAAAGCCAGCGTAGCCACAGAAAAAAGAGTGAAGATGGTCTGGTCGCTGGTAACGGAAGATGGGACTGTTTGATTTCTTGATTTCCGCCAGTGCATCCTCGGTCAGGACCGTGTAAAAAAAAGCATCACCAGGCAGGAAAAAATTATTATTGGCTTTGCCAATTGAGGGCGGTTGCCAGAGCAGGCTCGCGATGACAACAGTTATCAAGTAATAGCGAATTGGGTGTTGTAACATCTCGATCTTGCTTTCACAAAAAAAGACGCGCGCGACTGCTTCTATAATTCTTTGATGCTCAGGTTGCGGAACTGGATCAGAGCGGAGGCTGAATTCCAGGTCTTGTTCTTGGCGTTATAGCCACCGTGGTGTTGCAAGACGATCGGGCCTTTGGTGCCGACGCCTGGCATCTTCGATTGGTCAATCACGGTCTTGCCGTTCAGGACCACGGTCACCGTCTCGCCCTTCATCGTAATTTCCATCTTGTTCCACTCGCCCACGGGTTTGTCGGCGTTTACCTTTGGAAGAGCTCCCTTACGGATGACGGGATCCTTACTCCCGTGAAATGACCACAGTTGACCCGATCCGCATGGCCAGCACCAGAGATTCAACTGCGACTTACCCGAACCACGCACGAAGATACCCGAATCAGCGTTCTTGACCAGCTTGTTTCCTGTGACGTTACCTTCGGCGTCGAACAGCTTGGCGTTGTAGGGAGGTCCTTCGGTTCGCTTGAAGCGCCAGTCGAGGCGAAACACGTAGTCGCCATAACTTTTCTCGGTGGTCAGATTGCCACCCTTAGCCTCGTAGTCGATAACTCCGTCGATCACCTTCCAGGAGTGTTCTCCCGAGGGAGTTTTCCAGCCCTTGAGGTTCTTTCCGTTGAATAAGCTCTCAAAACCGTCTTGCTTCTTCTGGGAAAAGGCGACTGTGGAGATAACCGTGGCTGCGAAATTGTTTTCTAGTGCAACAAGCTGTTGCGGAATTTCGTTGTCGACTGCAGCTGAATCTTTTTCGGTCGAGCAGCCCAGCGTCATCGCAAGCACGATCAACAGACTTATATACGAACTACATGAAAGCTTCATTTCGATATTCCTCCTCCGAAAAAAGACCAAACCATTTGTGATAAGGGCCTGTGGCCACGCGGCTGATTCTAGCCGATTGGCGCCTGACTAGTAGTTATGGTCGCTTCGGGCTCAATGGGCATCGGCCTTCTCGTGGCCGCGGAACAAGTTGAGCATGGCGGGAAGGAAGAGCAGATCGCCGACCAGTGCTGCTGCGATGGTGCAGACGGCCATCAAGGCAAAAGCACGGTGCCCCGCCAGTTCGCTGAAGAGGACGGTGCTAAATCCCGACACCAGGATCAGTGTGGTCGTGACCAGGACGGTCCCCACCGTCCT
>JAYGDG010000432.1:0-3548 GCA_046583015.1 Pirellulaceae bacterium
TGGCCTTGTTGCGGGTCATAGTCGATCGACTCAATACTCACTCCACCAAGATGTCGAATCATGGTCTGCTCTCCGATCGCGAACTTGTTGGCCACTTGGGTCAATCGGGATCGTTCTGAGAGTGAGTCGTTGGGAATTTCTTCCAGTGGACCACTCGAACCGGTAAGACAGGCTTTGCGAGTCATCCAGGTGACTTGAGTTTGAGGAAACTGGCTTTGCAACTCGGCTAACGCTGTGACCGTGGTTGCTGCCGAGTATCCTCCACCGACGACCAGCGTGTGTTTGTCGCGATAGCGGGATTGATCACGGTCGAGGAGATCGGGCACTTCGTAGCAGATCTGATCTCGCAGTTCGATTTCCCCGCAGGCGGGTGCACCACCAGCTCCCAGCCAGTTCGGATTTGCAAAGACGCCGGTGGTATCCAGCACAATCTGGGCAGTAGCCGTCTGTGTCTTTCCCAGGTCGTTTTTAAAGAGAATTCGCAAAGGCTGCTGAGCACGCGTTGGGCTACCGGGGGGATCGGTTTTGAGGGCACCGATTCGGGAGATTGACAGCACCTCGGTTTGGCACTGGATATGTTCTCGCAACAAGTCCGTGTCGGCTAAAGGTCGCAGGTAACTGTCAAGCCATTGCTGTCCGGTCATCAGGTGATCGGGCGCGGCAACAGGCTGTTCCGGATGCTGAGCGGCCAGGGCTGCCAAGCCAAGGGGCGAACAGTTCATCTGGAAGGGAGTGAACATGCGAATGTGTCCCCAGCGCCTTACATGACTGGCTACCTGGTGACGTTCGTAAACTTGAACAGGATAGCCGAGGTAGCGAGCATAGAGAGCCGCTTCCAGACCGATTGGGCCAGCTCCGAGAATGGCAATCGTGGTTTGGGAAGTCTCATTCATGCTGTTATCCCCGTCCTACCCGAAACGCGTCCAAGTTGATTGCTGGTTCCAGTCCTCGAATCAGTTGCCCGACGGTGACCGCGGTACCGGTCGACAAATGGAGTCCACTGCGGAAATGACCGGCAGCCACAAAGGCGTGCTCCAGTCCCGGAATGGGGCCCAAGTATGGAAAGCCGTCGAAAGAACCTGGTCGTAACCCTGCCCAGGATCGTTCCACGGTTGCCGACCGTAACTGGGGTACTAAGCTCTCGGCTAGTGTTGTCAGCTCAGTCAGCATTTCAGCGGTAGTTGACTTGTCAAATCCGACTTCTTCTTCGCAGGATCCGACCAGCAGTCGGCCGTCGTTGCGCGGGACGAGGTAGCGGGTTCCTTCGTTAACGATGTGTTGCAGGAGACGCTCTGGGCAGCGATAGAGGATCATTTGACCACGCACAGGAAGGATGCCGTTGGGAACACTTAGTTGTTTCAGCAATTGTCCAGTCCAGGCTCCCGAAGTGATGCAATAAGAGCCTGCTTGCAGTTCCCCTGCCGACGTGGCGACGCTTTCGATTTGGTTGCCGCGCAGATTGAAAGCGTGCGCGGCGAGGTGTTCACTGATCAGGACGCCACGTTGTCGACAGGCTTGGACAAGTGCTTTCAGATGATCGGGATTCCGACATTGAGATTCGGCGGGAACCAGGTAGGCAGCTTTGATGCTGCCTGCATTAGCGGTTTCATTGAGTGCTGGTTCCCGGTCGATGAGATCTTGGGTGGACAAAGGGAACACATCGATTTTGTCGTCTTGTAACCACTGGGCAAAGGCATGCAACGAGGCGGCCTCACCTTGCTGTCGAGCCAGGTAAATCCCGCCGCATTCGTGGTAGCCGTTATCGATTCCCGTTTCTTCTTTTAGTTGCCGGGCCCATTGAGCATGCAGGGGGTGGCTGAGCCCCCGTAAACGATCGATAGGGTCGACAGCAGTTTGTAGATTTGCCGGGGGCAAGATGCCGGCGCCTGCCCAGGACGCTTCGCGACCCACTTCGGACTGGTCAATCACCTGAACTTGCAGGCCGTGCGTAGCCAACTCGTAGGCAATCGACAGCCCAATCACGCCACCTCCCATAATCAAGCAGTCGTGCATGGCTGGTCCCTGAACTATGACTTGGAGCGGTCCTCGATGCTTAACTCTTCCACGACCTGGCCAACGGTTTTTACGAGGTTTGGGTTGCCAGCCTGGCCAGGAAGAGGCTGCGTGAGTTCCTGATACAAGGCGAGCAGGTCATCCAGGCGGTCGATATCATACCACTCAGTTAGCACGGCGTAACTTAGGCCTGAGGATTTAAGTTGTCGCATCGTCTGTTCAAAGACACGGTCAGATCCCCAGTCAATTTCCTCGAAAATATCAGCAACGATGCCACGACAGCCAATCAAGTAGTAGCCGCCATCTCTTGCCGGTCCGATCACCACCTCGTGCTGGTTCAACTGGTCAAAAGCGTCCTGGACCATTGTTGTCGAAAGCGTGGGACTGTCTGCTCCGATGAGTACTGTCCGTTGCTGACCGGACTCTGCGGCGTCGGCAAAGTAGGCTCGCATGCGAGCCCCCAGGTGTCCCGCTGTTTGGGGCCTCAGGTTCCAGGACGGGCCTGCCAGTTGTGCGAACTCAGATCGTCTGTCACGGGGCCAGTAGCCGAGGATTCGCCGGGCGTCAAAAGACTGAAAGGTTGCCAGTAAGTTGGCCAGGAATTCGCGGTGCAGACGACTGGCAGCCTGGTCTCCAATCGACTCTGCCAGTCTCGTCTTGACCTGACCGGGTTCCCAGTACTTGGCGAATAAACCGAGCTGTCTCACGTCTAATTCTCCAGGAGTCGGCGCAATAGTATCGGATTCACCTGGCCACGAAATCGCTCTTTGCCGCCGATCCAGACGACGGGGACAAGCAAGTCGTATTTATCCCGCAGTGCTGGGTCTCTATCGATATCAACAGATTGGACCGTTAGTCCATGTTGTTCCAGCGTTGTTCTCGCTTCGTCACAAAGACAACATCCTTGACGTGTATAGAGAATTGTTTCCATGTCCGGTGTTGCTGCCATCATGGGGTTGGTCTGGTTACTGCTGGGCTTCTGCTGGCATGCCAAGGATTGTGTCGTTGATTCGGGAGACCGTCAATCGGTGGCAGAACGACCGGGTTGGAACGGTTATTTTCATTTTCCTTTGCGTATTGCCGGCGTTTCATTGAAGCGTGGCCCTTCTGTGGAACAATTGTCTTTTTCGTGCTAAAATTAAGCAGCTATTACGTATTTCCAGTGGTCCGGTAAGGGCTGCGAAATCTGGTTAAATGTGCTCTCGCGATGGCTTCAATAAGTGTCAAGAAGTTCTTCGAATTAGTTCAGCAGAGCAAGTTGGTAGACGAAGCCCAACTTGTGACAGCGATGAAGGACTACAAGAAATCGCATCAAGGCAAAGTGCCGGAGACTGCCAGCGAGTTGGCCGCAGAACTGATCCGGTTGGAACTATTGTCGCAATGGCATTGCGACAAACTCCTGGTCGGAAAATACAAGGGGTTCTTTCTGGGGAAATATAAACTGCTTAAACACCTGGGTGCTGGTGGCATGAGCAGTGTCTATCTGGCTGAGCATATTTTGATGCGGCAACCGCGTGCCATCAAGGTCCTGCCGA
>JAYGDG010000706.1:0-2370 GCA_046583015.1 Pirellulaceae bacterium
TAGAACTGGCAAAAATGAATTTTGATGTCCAATCGCTCCTACCACAGGAGCGAACGGGAATCGAAGAGCCGCGTTACGTCTTGCGGCGAGGTGAAAGCGAACAGACCCTGCAAGATTTACGTGGCTTGCTGGCCGCGGTGCGAGCTGCTGGGGAAAAGGGCTTGCAAATCACTCGCTTTAAAGGTCTCGGCGAAATGAACGCCGAAGAGCTACGGGAAACCACGCTTGATCCGGAAAACCGGACACTCGTTCAGGTCAGCATGCGAGATGTTGGTGCCGCAGAAGAAATTTTTCGCATCTTGATGGGTGACCAGGTAGAACCTCGCCGAGAGTTTATCGAGAAGCATGCCTTGGAAGTCCGCAACTTGGATGTGTAGGTTTCCTACGCTAGCGTTACGATTTCGATGGGGCGGCTCCTGCTGGACCGCATTAAAGTTCGCTGGAAACGGTAGCCGACCCTTGCTATGATGCGATTATGACCTCTGGTTGTCATTTTGTGCGAGGTTAAAACGAGATGCTCACGGTTTTTTCAGGGTCTGGTGGAATTAACTGCGAAGGTGTTTCCCGTCGCGATTTCGTTCGCGTTGGGGCGTTGTCGTTGGGCAGCCTGACGCTGCCTGGTTTACTAGCGGCGCAATCCGTGGCCCGAGAAAATGGCAACCCTTTCGTCCGTGACAAGTCGGTCGTGCTTCTTTACCTCTCCGGGGGAGCCAGCCATATTGAGACGTTTGATCCCAAGATGACTGCGCCGGAGGGAACGCGCAGTGTCACCGGGGAAGTGAAAACAAGGCTACCTGGTATAACCTTTGGGGGTACATTCCCAAAACTGGCAACGCACGCCGACAAGATGGCGGTCATCCGGTCGTTTAGCCATAAAGTTGGCTCTCACGAGGGCGCTCACGTGCACGTACTTTCCGGCGGGACCGATCCAGTTGGCAAACAGCAGTCTGGGTTTAGTATGGGGTCCTGCTATTCGCGGTTGCGCGGCATCAATCATCCGGAGTCGGGGATGCCTACCTACGCGCTGCTCACCGAGAAAGAAGTTGACGGGCAATATCGCAAGGAGATCAAGCGAGTTATCAAGGGCTCCTGGCCGGGAGAACTGGGGATGGCCTATGCGCCGTTTAATCACAAGATTGGTTGGGCGCAAGAAGGGAGGGTCATCAATGCTCAGGCGAAGCCAAACCCACTGGCTGCCAGCATTAAGCTGAATTTACCTCAAGAAGTCCTGGAGAATCGCCTGGCCCTGTTGCGATCGATCGATCGTTTTAAGCGACAGTATACTACGACTGAGGCGATGGAGGCGGTCGATAAATTTACCGCCCAGGCCATGAATTTGATTCTTGGTTCTGGAGCCGAGGCATTTGACTACAAGAAAGAACATCCCCGCCTGGTTGAGCGTTACGACACGAGCCACATTCGGATAGGGCACAAGGCTTTTCGGCCATCGACGCTGGGAAAACAAATGCTGGTTGCTCGCCGCTTGTGCGAAGTTGGGTGTGGTTTTGTGACGGTCCACAGCGCAGGTTGGGATATGCACGCCGATGGTAACAATCCGGACATGGGCCGAGGGATGGAGATGCTCGGTCGCAGCCTCGACCAGGCAGTTTCTGTTTTCCTGGAAGATGTCCAACAGCGCGGGCTGAGTGAAAAAATCCTGCTGGTGATCACCGGTGACTTTGGCCGTACGCCCAAAGTGAACAAGAAGGGGGGCCGCGACCATTGGGCCAAACTCGGGACTCTGGCGTTCGCTGGTGGCGGGTTGCGAATGGGTCAGGTGATCGGCCAGTCTGCACCAAAAGCAGATGTTCCCGGGACCACGCCTATTTTACCAGCGGAAATGATGGCCACGGTGATGCATACATTATTTGATGTTGGGCAAATGCGATTACAACTTGGTCTGCCGCCAGAAGTCTCCAAGCTTGTTGAAAACGGTCAGCCGATTGGGCCGTTGTTCTCTTAGCTGAATTACAACTCTCCATTGCTTCCGGAGAGATAGCTACCGCAATGGTACTTTCTTTAGTGCCACGTTGTAATCGTGAATAGTTTTAGGCATCTGCTTGTGGCCGGATCGTAGAAATGCTATGCCAAGTGATAGAGTGGAGGCGCTAATTTCGAGGTTTTGGGAGAGATTTATGAGGAAGCGACGATATCATTTCGTGGTGGGTCTATTGGCCACCGTTGGATTGCTTGCCGGGTCTGTGTGTCTGCTGCTCTCTTCAGCAGGGCAGCCTTCGTTTGCCTGGGCTCAACAGAACCAGGTTAAACCAAAAAGGGCGCAAAAGAAGCAAAATCAAAACCAGCAGGATGGCAAAAACAAGACCACGGGCAAGCCCGATCCAGCGGAAGATCCGGTCTACCGTCAATTTG
>JAYGDG010000783.1:0-2987 GCA_046583015.1 Pirellulaceae bacterium
CTCATCCGGTTTTAAAGCCAGCTGGCGACCGGTCGGAATCATCTCCACCAGCTCCCAGCGCTCAGCAACGGGCAGTTGCAGGCGGCATGCGTCGACACTGGTGCCCCCAAGCGGCAGGGCAAAATAGGGATGCGTCCCCAGGCCATAGGGGAGGGGAGTATCAGCCGGGTTTTGCACCCGGTAGCTGCAGGCCAACTGGTCCTTTTGTACCCGGTAGTCGGCGGTAATGACAAAATCAGTCGGCCAGTTTTCTAGCAACTGCGGATCGTCCAGCGACGCCTGGAACTGTCCCACCAGTCGATCCGGTTGTCGCTCAATGACGCGCCAGGGCCGTTCATGCACAAACCCATGGATCGCGTTCCCCTGGCCATCGCCGGCCGGCAGGGAATAATCTTTTCCCTCCCAGTGAAAAACGGTCCCCTCTATTCGACCCGGAAAGGGAAACAGGACCGGAATCCCGCTCCCCGAGGGACGCTCCGTCCCTTCGGCAAACCCGGGGGCGGACCAAATAATGTCGACATACTGGCCCGCGTGCTTCACTTGCAGCCGATAGCAGTTAAAACCAAAGCCACTTGAAATATCGGCTACGGTCTGTCCCGTGGCATCGGTAATTCGAATCGATTCGGGTTTCATGACCCCAGCTCCTGGATGCTGCCGCGCGGGCTAACATAAGCGATCACTACCGGCTCAGGCTGCGATTGGTGCCACACCGTTTCTTGTTGGCGACTTTGCCGCGCTACCAGGGTCATCAGCAGGATGACCAGGATCATCAGCGAAATGGTTCGCACTGCCAGGACCCGTTGAAACGATCCGAAGGCCAACACGGAGAGACAGTGCATCAGTGCCAGGGCACCCACCAGCGAGGCCACAAACAGGCCAGTAGTGACCAGGTTCCCCCCCATCACCGTTCGCTGTGATTCTGACCCCATCTGCAAAATAATCCAGATCCCGACGGGCAGCTGCAGCAACGTAGCCACCAGGGCCAGCCTCGCTCCCCAGCGGGCCGGCTGGTACGTCTGACTGGTCGACTCTGCAGCTCCTCCCTTTTTGAGCGAGTAGACGATGAGCGTAATGCCGCTGACCGCCAGAGCTGCCAGGCAGAAGTGGACCGTGCGGGCAACGACGTAACCATCGACCAGTCGGGCCCGGAACTGGGCGCTGGTAAGTTCGGCGCCGGCCGGATCGAGCTGGGAGAAGATCAGGAACAGGGGGGGGAAATGGTAGAGCAAGTTGGTACTGGCCAGCAGTGGCAAGAACCATCGCAGGCGCCGCTTGGCTCCACAGCAGGTCGTGGCATCGCGCCAACTCCAGCGATAGGCGTAGAGCAATACGACCGAAAAGAGCCATTCCCAGGCGCCGAAATGGACCCTTGAGGCCAATCGCATCAGCTGTGCCCGGTACTGGGCATCCCAGAGGAAGCAGCCGGCTACCACGCCGAGCAGCGTCCCGACCATCAGGCCGTGCAACGAGGCCTTCAGGAGAAAACGGCCAGCCCGGCCAGCCTCTTCGTCACCACGTCCTTCTTTACGGTCGAGCCAGAGGCAAACCAGCGGACCGACAGCCGCCAGGTCGACGCAGAGGAGGTGGGCTCCCAGGATCAGTGCCACGATGATTTCGACAAACATAAATTCTCATCCGCTTAGGTGGGATCTTTCTACGGGTCAGCCGGCAGGCCAACCCCACTAGCATAATGGAAGTTGTCTGATTTGTCGGGAGCCGTTTGCCAGTTTCGTTGCAGGAGCAGACTCGGATTGACAACAGGTGGGTGCGAGAATTAGCATTGGTAGCTTGCTGCAGGGGAGGGGAGTTACACCCTTGCATGTAGGGGCGATTAGCTCAGTTGGCTAGAGCGCCACGTTTACACCGTGGATGTCACAGGTTCGAGTCCTGTATCGCCCACTCGTTAAAACCTGTCGAACCTTAAACTTAAGGCACCTGTCCGTGGCGGGCAGCGCGACGTTCCTACTTACAGACTACTTACAGTTTGGAGGAATTTCGCCATGGCCCAAAAGACACCCAAGTATTCTCTGCACAAAGCGAGTGGACAGGCTTTCGTCTATCTTGACCGAAGGGCTAAATGCCACGCCCCTGACATCATCTGAGTGCCCCTTAAGTGCGACCGTCTCCTGGCCAGTTTCGGCATCTCAGCCCAGCACGATCAGTCGCTGTCGTCCTGAATCGCGAACCGATTCGGCCATGACGGCAAAATGCTATATGATAGTAAACGGATAGGCTGGAAGAAGAATTAGCCAGATTCGTTTCGAATGCGATCTAGTGGATCGGCTGATTCGGGGCAGGGGCGAGTTAGTGGTTTGGAGTTTTCTTGGACTTTTTCTGACCTTTAATTGTATTGAGAATCACATTAGTCTAACCACCGACTGCCTATGGGCTAGTACGAAGAGGTTAAAAACGATGTTAAGAATGTGGAAACTACGCCACATAGCGATCATGCTCGCTTTGACAGTCGCAGTCAGCATTACTGAGCAACCCAAAGCGATAGGGCAAGCCCATTCATTGAAAAGCCAGCTCCAACCGTTGCTGACGGCGCACTGCATCGATTGCCACAAGGGTAAAGATGCCGAAGGTCGCTTCGATCTCGCCGCCCTGGGCGATGACCTAAGCGACCGTGAAACGGCCCGGCGATGGGTGCTCGTCCATGATCGCATGATAAAAGGCGAAATGCCTCCTCAGGACGAACCGCGAATAGCCACTAACAAGCAATCGGCTGCGATCAAGACACTCTCGACCGCGCTGACGAGGGCCGATCGGGCACGCAGCAACGTCGTGTTGCGACGACTTAACCGAACCGAGTACGAAGCGACCATTCGCGATCTGTTCGGCATTGACGCGCGCGTTAAGGACATGCTGCCTCAGGACACTCCGACCGACGGGTTCGATAACGTGGGCGAAGGCCTGGCAGTTTCCGCGGAAGCGATGCAAGCGTATCTGCGAGCCGCCGATGCCACGCTAGATGCCGTATTCGGCCC
>JAYGDG010000862.1:0-1976 GCA_046583015.1 Pirellulaceae bacterium
ATGAATCGATGCGGGACCATCAGGATGATATTTGCCAGCAGCTTACTCCACTGCTGCAGTTGATTGAATTGCGCGAGCCTTTTGCGAGGATCCAAGCTGCCATTGAGGAAGCTCACCGCAACGCGCTGGGAGAATCACAGCACCGCCAGGCTGGCTAGTGCAGATGATGGCAAAGTTGCCGCCAGCTGTTTGCCAGATAGGGACTCGATGCATGGATAGTCGATCACAGCCTGCCACACCTGCCGTGCTTAGTTGGCAGTTGACTCCGCAGGTCCAGGGCGAACAGAAGCTTTCTCCCATGGTGGAGACGTTTGCCAGTGGATGGCAAACAGCGTTGCATCGTGCGCTCCCGATTCAGCTCGAGCAGCTCTGCTGGCAAGTTGCGCCGCCGACTGCTGTTTCGATTCCGATTGAGTCATCCCCGGTTCGCACCGTGGGGATGCAATTTGAGCCGGTGGCTGGAGAGTTGCCGCCCGTTTTCTTAGCGACTGGTAAGCAAGAGCAAGCATCTGCTGCGGAAAGTGAACCGTTGCGGAGAAACCGGCAGCGTCCGCCAGCCAGGACGACTCGATTGCAACCGCCAAAGGATATTGTCAAACTCGAGGACCGCCTCTATTACCTGTTGCAACCTCCCTTGGAATCGCTGCTGGCCTCGCAGTCCATGAAGTTTCCGTTTGCCCCCTTTCCTTTTCAGTACCAGGGAATTGCGTTTCTTTATCCTCGCCATGCCGCCATTCTGGCTGACGAAATGGGCTTGGGTAAAACCATGCAGGCCATTACTGCAGTCCGCATGCTATTGCGGGCTGGGCAATTACGCCGAGTGCTCTTGATCTGTCCCAAACCGCTGGTCAGCAACTGGCAGCGTGAATTTCAGCTATGGGCTCCGGAAATTCCCCTCACGGTTATTTCCGGGGCGGCCGACCGCCGTCGCTGGCAATGGCAGCAGCGCGGGGCACCGGTGGTGATTGCTAACTATGAGCTGCTTATTCGGGATGCTGACAGTCTTTCTCAGGATGCCAGTCATTTTGACCTGGTCATGCTGGACGAAGCACAGCGCATTAAGAACCGCCATAGCCAGACCAACCAGGTGGTCTGTTCGATTGCCCGCACACGCAGTTGGGCATTGACCGGGACCCCGGTGGAGAACAGCCTGGATGACTTGGTCGGCATCTTTGAATTCCTGGCCCCGGGACTGTTGCCGCCTGGCTTGAGCGCCCGTCGCGTGGCGCCGCTGGTCGGAGACTATATCTTACGTCGCACCAAGCAGAAGGTTTTGCGCGACTTGCCTCCCAAGCTGATCAGAGATGCAGAGCTTACTCTTTCGCCTGAGCAACAGGTGGCCTACCAGGTTGCCGAGAACGAAGGCGTCGTACGCCTCAACGATATGGGGCAGCAACTCACGATTCAGCATGTGTTTGAGCTGATTCTGCGACTGAAGCAAATCTGTAATTTTGATCCCCTGACGGGAACCAGCAGCAAGGCAGATCGCCTGGAAGCGGATCTGGAAGAGGTCGCAGCTAGTGGCCAGAAAGCGATCGTCTTTAGTCAATGGGTTGCTACACTGGATCAATTGCAGGATCGCTTGCGCCGTTTTGGACCGTTAGCCTACCATGGCAGAATCGCTCCCCGTCGGCGAGAGCAGGTGTTACAACAGTTTCGGGAAGACCCCCGCGCTCACGTGTTGTTGATGAGCTATGGAGCCGGTAGCGTAGGCTTGAATTTGCAGTTCTGTAATTACGTCTTCCTGTTTGACCGTTGGTGGAATCCAGCGGTTGAAGACCAGGCGATTAATCGTGCCCATCGGATTGGCAGCGTGGGCCCGGTGACAGTCACCCGAATGTTGAGCGTCGATACGATTGAACAACGGATCGAACGGGTGTTAGAGGAAAAACGACAACTGCTCCAACAGATCTTCGCGCATGCGGTTCAAATGCCCAGCGCGAAACTTTCTCAACAAGAGATTTTCGGTCTCTTCC
>JAYGDG010000884.1:0-12513 GCA_046583015.1 Pirellulaceae bacterium
TTTTTGGCCAATCGCCACGTAAAAACATTTTACCCCGGAGTCTTTCTGGTTCAGGATGGTATCGATGGCGATCGCCGTTTTACCCGTCTTACGGTCGCCGATAATCAACTCGCGCTGGCCGCGACCAATGGGTGTCATCGCATCGACGGCTTTTAAGCCGGTTTGCAGCGGCTCTGCCACAGGTTGACGTTCGGCAACGCCGGGCGCCAGGAATTCCACCGGGCGTCGCTCCTGGGAATTGAGGGGGCCTTTCCCGTCGAGCGGGTTGCCGAGCGGGTCCAGTACGCGGCCCAGTACGGCCTCACCTACGGGAACTGACAGCAGTTGTCCCGTCGTGCGTACTTCGTCCCCTTCGTTAATCGTCAGGTAATCACCCAGAATGATGACACCCACGCTGTTTTCTTCCAGGTTGAAGGCCAGCCCCTGAACGCCGCTGGGAAATGCAACCATTTCACCAGCCATCACGCCCGAGAGGCCATAGACGCGGGCAATCCCGTCGCCGACCTCTAAGACCGTACCCATTTCCTGGACATCAATTTGACTCTCAAACTGCTCGATTTCCTGCTGGATAACCGAGGCGATTTCATCTGCATTAAATTTCATGGGAGGTCCCTCTTGGTTGCTCCAAGTTGGTTCTTGTTAATCATTTAGTTGTTGTAAAGCGGTCCAACGTGGCACGCATTGTTTCGTTAGTTTGATCCAGCGCGGTTGACCGCATGCGGTCCAGTTGATTGGCAACGCTGCCGTCGTAAACGGTGTCACCCACACGAAGCACCAGGCCACCAATCAAGTCTGCATTCACGGATGTTTCCAGATCGACCTTTCCGCTGAGCGCTGCTTCGAGTTGGCTACTGATACTGCTGATCACTTCATCGTCGACGGCGGTTGCCGTCGAGAGGTGAACTGCGATTCGACCCTGCATCTCGCGATACATCTGTTGGCTCGTGTGCTGGATCGAACGCAGGCATTCCAGGCGACCGTGTTGTGCGACAACTTTAAGGAAGTTCATTAGCTCTTTGCTGAGCCGACCACCGAAGACACGATCGAGAATCCCGATCTTGTCCTCTGTCGCAACCCTCGGCGTACTTAGCGTCGCTTCCAAGGCAGGAAACGGGTCAAGTACCTCGCTGACCACAGACGTAAATTCCTGCAAAACCTCGGCGGTGTTGCCGACCGTTTCGGTGGCACCGATGAGCGCCTTGGCATAGACGCCAGCCAGGTATTGCTGGTCTGAGTCAAAGTCTGGATTGTTGCGGGTCGTTTCAGCCATTTTGTTCCTGTCTTAAGCTGCACATGGCAACCACGGACACGTTATCAATTCTTGCTGGGAAACTTGTCGAGAGTTTCCCGGATCAGCTCGGAATGTTCTTCGGCAGTCAACTGTCGACGGACTATGTTGCCCGCCAGGCCGAGTGCAATATCAACACTCTTTTCAGCCACTTCGCCCAAGGCGACGTTCTTGGCAGTCTCAATGTCAGCCAAGGCACGGTCACGCTGCCGCTGAGCAGCTTCCGCGGCTTCCGCCACGATGGCGTCGGCAGCGGCCTGCGCATCAACCTGGGCCTTAGCCATGATCGTGCGAGCCTCTTCGGTTGCCGCCGTTAACTGCTCCTCGTACTCTTGCAGTTTGGCCGCCGCTGCTTCAGCATCCTGCTGGGCCTGGTCAATATTGGCTGCAATGCCATCTTCACGAGCCGCCAGGCCAGCGAGGATAGGACCCCAGGCAAATTTCCATAAGATTAGCAACAACAGCAAAAAGACCAGCCCCGTAAAGAGCGCTAAGTCCGGGTCAAATGCGAGCGGATTCAAGTTCGGTTCCGCTTCGTCTCCATGGTTCTCTGCCGAGTCTGTCGTAGTGTGACTGCCGGACTCGTCGGCCACCGTTGTGACGGTGGCCAGGCAAAGTCCTAACGACAACGCTATCACAGTAAATGTGAAGCGTATCTTCTTTTCACTTATCTTGATCATTTGGACCATCATTCTTTAAGTGTTAAAGAGCATACAAACAATAAGCGCGAAAAACGTAGCACCTTCAATCAGGGCTGCTGAAATAATCATTGCCGTCTGAACCTGTCCGGCAACCTCTGGCTGGCGGGACATGCTTTCCACAGCGGCGGCGCCAATACGGCCAATGCCAAGCCCGGCGCCCAAGATGACCAGGCCTGCGCCGACGGCAGCACCCAGGTTCATAGGACCAACGGCAGCAACGGCAGGTTCCTCAGTGGCAGCTTCAGTGCCTCCTGGGTTTGGTTGCGCGAACGCGACGTTCGCTGTCAGTGTGACCATTAACACTAGGGTGAGTAAACTAAACCACTTAATCACAGTACTAGTCTCCATATCAAGTGAATACGACGAATGGGAAGTCATGGCGCTCAATCTAATGAGAATGAACTGCCATGCCGATAAACAACGCGGACAAAAACGCAAAAATATACGCTTGCAAAAAGGCCACAAAAAGTTCCAGACAACTGAGCGCCGTGGCCCCCAACACACTCGCTGGAATCACAACAATACATGCATAACTAGCCGACGAGGCGGCTATGAAGGCAATGATGACGCCCAACACCAAGTGGCCGGCCATCATGTTGGCTAACAATCGAACGGCCAGCACAAAGTGCTTGATGAATAAACCGGCTACCTCGATGAGAAAGATTCCCGGAACCAGGACTAACGCGATCAAAAACGGCAGTTCCATGTGAGGGACCTGGTTTTTCCAGAACCCCACCACACCCATCTTCATGGAACCTGCCAGGAAGACGGTTCCAAAGGTGATCAAGGCGAGCATCCCGGTGGTTGCCAGTGCCCCGGTGGGAGAACCTGCCCAGGGAACCATCCCCAGCAGATTGCAGCCCAGCACAAAGAAGAAGATGGTCCACAGAAAGGGTAAAAAGCGGTCAGCATCGTGTTTGCCAATCGCCGGGCGGGCTACGTCATCACGAATAAACAACAGCATCGCCTCGAAGAAATTCCAGAACTTGCCGACAGGTTTGGACCCGCTGCGGACCAGTTTGGCCAGGCGCAGAAAGATGATCGCTATCAGGATGGCACCAACCACTTCCAGCACCATGAACTTAGTCACTTTCATGTCCAGCGGTTCGATCATGTCGTCAAGCGGTCCAAACCCGGTCTTAATTTGTACGATGGGCTCAGTTGACGTACGCAACTGGGGAATATGAATCTTGCCGCTGCGGTTACTGGAAAGCATTCGTGGCACGTCGAAGTAGGTCGCATCCTTGACATGGCCGATCAAGTGACTGGCTTCAAAAGGATCGTGCCCGCCACTATTCCCGCCGCCATGTGCTGGCGCAGCCGGGCTATCTGCCAGTGCCTCGTGCGAAGGATGCTCGGGTTCGTGTTCCTTGTCCACCATCACAATTCCTACTGGGCTTCCATCGGTTCGTTTGGATTTGCTTGCAAACAGGCGACCTGGGCAACGGTCTCCAGGATGAGCATCACAAAGTAAAAGGTCATCAGGTAATAAATGAAATCTGCTTCAAATAACCATCCGCGCCGTAAGGCGACCGCCACGCAAACGGCCAGCGGCAGCCCCATGCGAACTCCACAGGAAAGGGCCATCTGGAAAATAGCGCCCTGGGGCGTCCGTAAGTGATTGGACAGCAGAAGCGATGGTAAGTTGGCCAGCAGGCAGACCCCTAAGGCCAGGGCCACAGCAATGCCCCCATTGCTTCCGTGGGCTCGCAGGCCAATGGGGAGCAAGATGAACATCACTAACAGGTTGGCAATTAACAAGGCGATGAGGTGCCCGGTTAATGTTCGCAACCAATCCATGGCATGAGCTTCCTTATCCCACATAACAGTCGACTTCTTTATTCCAGCGGACTTAGCTTCATGATCTGCCAAATTCCGATAACCAAACCCAGGCCAAATCCAATAATCGTGAAAACCGCACGAGTCGTCAGCCATCGATCTACCCCCAAACCGATAAGGCCGGGGACCACCATTGTGCCTGCGATAGCGATCACTTGCGACGCCATCGCGTAAGCCTTGACACCAGATGAACGGTCATCCTTGGATTCACTCACGAGCAGTTTCTCGAAACCCTTCAGGGGGGATGCCCTGGCGGACTCTAAACGATTGCCAAGTCATTGTTTAGGTACCAATTCTTACTGGCTCTAAAAGCGAATTTGAATCAATACCTGCACCCTTCTTCTCGAAGTCGGGTAATTTATCTCAGCCGAGCAGAATGGTCAACCAACCAAACGCCGAGAAAATGCCAGTTTAGCCGCTGTACCACGAGGTCGACCAACCGACTGCCCTTTCTCGACTTCTGAGTCCTGCAACGGACCGGCCTCGGGTGGCCACAGGGGCAGTGATCTCTGGCAGTGATCCGTTTTCTGTCACTCAAACTATCACGTTTACTACTTGAAGAGAGGAATGTTCGCGAGTTTGAAATAAATCCCCTAAGAGTTTTATTAGTAAGCAGTTAGGAATTGTTAGAGGCACCAAAAGGTAGTCCGTGTGGGGGGGTAAATCGTTGCGTATTTTCGGCTTCTAAATTAAACTCACCAATGGTCGATTATGGACCAGGCTGACCTAGTCTACAGGCCACGTTGCGCTGGAGCATGACGTGGGCTGCCTGCCGAAGAACTGGCCAACAATCGACCCGGTTAGGGCACAGGGGCAAATCTTGGGAGAATTCGCCGCTTAGCAGCGAATTTTCTGGAGAGTTGTGTGGTAACCGTGTGATCGATGCGAGCTAACCCCTAGTTCGCTGACAACGGTGCGGTAACCGTTAGCCGTTCGTAATAACGGCTAATAGAGGGTGGAGACGGTACCCGTTGGCCGGTTTAAGTTTCTCATTAAGAGATGACTTGAACTGGAAGAGCAAGTTGTCACGGACGACGTGAAATCCCAACTAGCAGTTCACTGTAACGGACGGTGAATGATTACGTTTGGAGGAGGGTTGGTTCCTTGATTACTGCTGCTGAATTAAGAACACAGACGGTCAAAGAACTTGGCGAGTTAGCCAAGCAAATGGGTGTTTCCGGCTGGCATTCGATGCGTAAGGACCAGTTGGTAACGGCCTTAGTGCGGTCGGCCAAGCAACAGAGTGCTCCGGCGGCACGTGCCTCCGCTTCGCCTCGAACGGGGGGCCGTGGGACGACGACCAGGCCAGCGAAGAGGAAGGGACGTAGCACTAGCATGTCACGTTCTTCTTCGTTGCGGAAAGGGCGTGCGTCCGTCAAGAAAAAAACGACCGGCGGCAAACGGGGCACCACAACTGCCAGCGGCAGACGGGGACGCAAGAGCGCGCGTATTAAAAGTGCTCATGCCAGGACTCGGATGTTCAAAGATCTATCGACACCAGGTGTCGCGACTGAGCAAGACAGCGCCAGGAAACCGGCCAAGACCAACGGCAAATCACGATCGGTTGCGAGTCGCAAGGGATCGAACGGAACCAAGGCTGGTGGCGCTAAAGCGACCGCCTCCAAGAAGAAGGGTCGCAAAGATCGCATTGTCTTGCTGGTCCGTGATGCCTATTGGATTCAAGCATGCTGGGAAGTTACCCGCCAGAGCGTTCAGCGGGCCAAATCAGCGATGGCTGAAAACTGGCATACGGCCAAGCCGGTGTTGCGAGTTTACGAGCTTGTCGAGGGTAAGTCTAACAGAAGGTCGGAACGAATTTCCCGAGACATTGAGATTCATGGTGGGGTGACGAACTGGTATATCGATGTCGCCGATTCGCCACAAAGTTATCGCGTGGACCTGGGGTACCTGGCTGCCAATGAGAAGTTCTATTCCTTGGCCCGGAGCAATACGGTGACGACTCCCGTTCCCGGGTCGAGCGACACGATTGACGAAAATTGGACCGACGTTGCTGAAAACTATGAAAAGATCTATGCCCTCAGCGGAGGACATGATGAGGGAACTGTCACTTCGGAATTGCAGGAGTTGTTTGAAGAACGCTTGCGACGACCGATGGGTTCGCCGCTGGTGACACGCTACGGGGTGGCTGGCGAGCATGTACCGGGGGGCAGGCAGGAATTCGTTTTTATGGTGGATGCGGAGATTATCATTTTTGGGTCAACCATGCCTGACGGGAATGTCACGTTACTGGGAGAACCGGTTAAGGTTCGTTCGGACGGTACGTTTACGGTGCGTTTGAGTATGCCCGATAAACGTCAAGTTATTCCGGTGGTGGCTGCCAGCAAGGATGGCATTGAAGAGCGGACGATCGTGGTAGCCGTCGAACGTAATACGAAAGCGATGGAACCAAGAATCCTGGAAGGGAACAACTAGTTCTCGCAGGCTACTCCGCTTGCTTGTCGTCGGAGAGGCTTACTGATAACATGCGTTGGGCGAACACCACTACGCGGTTCGACAAGCGTGGTTCTCGGCATGGATGGATGACCGATCTTCCGATCGACTTTCGCCTTCACGATATTTCCCATAGCGATCAGGTGCCGGATGAGCCAGGCTCGGCTAATTGAACAACGTGACCAGTTGCTCCGGCACATCGATCAGTATCAGAGTTGCCTGGTGGCATTTTCCGCCGGCGTGGATTCTTCGGTGGTGGCCAAGGCCGCCCAACTGGTTTTGTCCGAACAGGCCCTGGCGGTCACTGGCAACAGTCCCAGCCTGGCGGCAGGAGAACTGGAGCAGGCCCGGGAAGTTGCCCAGTTGATTGGGATTCGGCATGAAGTTGTGGAAACGGCTGAATTCTCTAATCCGCAATACATCCAGAACGATGCCAATCGCTGTTACTATTGCAAAACAGAACTTTATTCATTGCTGGATCAGTTGCTTGAACGGGTTGGCTTTCAGGTTGTCTTCAGTGGAGCCAATCAGGATGACTTGTCCGATTACCGTCCAGGGCTTAAAGCGGCCAAGGAACATCGAGTCTGCAACCCACTGGCCGATTGTGGATTGGACAAGGAAGATGTTCGCCGTTTAGCACGGCATTGGGATCTGCCTGTTTGGGACAAGCCTGCGACCCCCTGCCTGTCGAGTCGAGTTGCTTACGGCGAAGAAGTGACTCCAGAACGCCTGGAAATGATTGACCAGGCAGAAGTGTTCCTGCGAGACCAGGGTTTTACCAATGTCCGAGTGCGTTATCATCGGGGGGATCTGGCCCGCTTAGAGGTGCCGTTGGAGCAACTGGAGAGGCTGAGTCAATTCCCGTTGAGGGAATCACTGGTTGATCAGTTGGCAGCGATTGGTTTTAAGTTTGTCACGATTGACCTGGCAGGCTTTCGTTCTGGAAGCCTCAATCAATTGGTTGTCTTAGAAGAAAGGGACGAAAATTAACGTTCTTGCTGACGTGCATGGTAAAGCTGCGTTTCCGGGATGAGAGAATAAGGTCAGCGCTCAACTTTGATCGGTTGCGATCAAGTTAGGTTTTCCTTTCAGAGGTGCTTTGGCATACAATTGTGGTTATTGATACACGGGTACACGGGTGCCCTCGTGAACCGAGCAAACAGAGAGAGTCGACCGGATGGCTGATACGAAAGTGCCCACTGATGAAGCTCCATCGGAGGCCGATTTGTCCGGTCGGAAGCTGGGTGATTATCAGCTGCTGCGGCGACTTGGACGGGGGGGGATGGCGGTCGTTTACCTGGCCGAACAGACATCCTTGCGCCGTAAAGTTGCCGTTAAAGTGCTTAAAAGACATCTCGCACAGGACGATTCCTATGTGCGTCGTTTTCACAAAGAAGCCCAGGCGGCCGCCGGCTTAGTCCACGCCAACATTGTCCAGATTCACGAAGTCGGTGAGATCGACGGCATCCATTTTATCGCGCAAGAATATGTTTCAGGACAGAACCTTCGTGAGTACATTGCTCGTCACGGCGCGGTAAGTGTTGGTTTGGCTGTCAACGTGCTACGGCAAGTGGCAGCGGCACTTCACCGTGCCGGTCCCCAGGGAATCGTCCATCGTGATATCAAGCCGGAAAATATTATGCTGGCGCCGACCGGGGAAGTGAAAGTCGCTGATTTCGGTTTAGCCCGTATCACACAGGATCAAGACGGTACCGATGCGACGCAAATCGGTATCACGATGGGTACGCCACTCTATATGAGTCCCGAACAAGTCGAAGGGCAGGCCGTTGATCCACGCAGCGACCTCTATTCCCTGGGCGTGACCGCCTATCACATGCTCGCCGGGAGGCCGCCGTTTGAAGGAGATACGGCGCTGAGTATTGCTGTCCAGCATCTCAAGAAAGACCCACAGCGACTCGAGGATGCACGCAAGGATTTGCCCAGCGCCCTCTGTCGAATTGTCCACAACCTGCTGGCGAAATCTCTTGAAGCCCGTTACCAGTCCGCTCGCGATCTATTGCAGGAACTCAGGAACCTGGAGGGTGAGGAATTCGAGTCGTATTGGCCCGATGATCTGGAACATTGGGATACCCCAGAATTGCTGGCATTGACCAGCGCTCGGGTAGAAGCAACTCAGCATCTCGACGTGTTAATGAGAGGACGATCAGATCAGCTCAAAGCACAGAGCCTCAGAAGACAACTCTTGATCGGCCTGGTCATCTCGGCATTCCTGGTGGGAATTCTCTGGGGATGGTACCAGAAGCCAGATTTCCTCCTGCAAGTCGATTCGCTGAGTTCGACCCAGGTCGTGCCGAAAGAAACGGTCAAGGAACAGTTCTGGTTTGCATCCCTGATGAGTAACCAGGAACCACTCAAAGAAGAGGCGTTGCGGAGTGTCAGAAAGTACTTTTCGCCCCAAGAGAGCAAAAACAATGAGCGTTATGCCAGGTTAGCTGATCAAAAACTGGCTGACCTGTATCTCGAACAAGGACGCCTAGCGGAGGCTAACAAGTTGTACAAGACCTTAGCCGATTTGCCGGCGTCAGAGCAGCAATTGCGAGTTTTTGGACTGGTGGGACAGGCCAACATCCACCAGCGTCGCCAGGAAGGTCTGCAAGCAGCGGATAAACTGACCGAGGTACGTGTTATTTACGATGACTTGATTCTCAGCCTGCGACGGGAAGTTCAGCAGCGGATGAACCCTGAATTGAGGAAAGAGTTTACGGATCTTCTTCCTAAAGAAGGCAGCAATGATGGTCCGGGGGCGGTCAGGGATGATTTTGGACCACGCCCGCGAGGCCCAAGCCGTGATGGCAGGGCAGGTCCATCGAGAGATAGCAGGCCACCGGGAAGGCTTGACAGGTAGCCAGCCAACGATGGCCAAGAAGTAAAGGTGGCGACGAGTGAGAACCATGCCTGAGGAAATGACCAGGAAACCGGAAGCTCTTCTCCAGCCTCATGGCTGGCTGGTTTACTTACTGCTGTTGCTCAGTCCAAGTCTGCTCCTTGCCAATCCACTGGAACAGGTCAAGTACAACCATCCTGGCCTGGTGGTCGATCTGGGTGTCGGTTTATGGGCCTGGCCACTGCCGATGGATTATGATTCAGATGGTGACCTGGATCTGGTGGTGGTTTGTCCTGACAAACCGTCCAACGGTACCTATTTCTTTGAAAACCCTGGCGGGGACAGCAAGATGCCCGTCTTTAAACCGGCTGTTCGGATCAGCAAGGGAATGCAGAATGTTCAGCTGTCGTACGTCAAAGGCCAGCCGCGAGTCCTGACACCAGGTTTTGAGTATCCCCAGTTTCGTGGTCGTGGCCTAGAGGTTCGCCAGCCGTTGACAGCCCCTACGACCGTGCACCAACCACGAGATTATGGACGCCCTGATGCCCGTCGTAATGCGATTCGGGCAAACCAATGGAAGTATGTTGATTACAACGCCGATGGTCATGAGGATTTGCTGGTGGGAATCGGTGATTGGGCAGATTACGGCTGGGACAATGCGTACAACCGCCAGGGCCGCTGGACACACGGACCGCTGCACGGTTATGTCTACTTGTTGCTGAACCAGGGAAGGCCGGGCAAACCGGTTTATGCGGCGCCTCTCCCGCTGCAAGCCGGTGGAAAACAAGTTGATGTATTCGGGATGCCTTCACCGAACTTGGCTGACTTTGACCAGGACGGAGATCTCGATCTGTTGTGTGGCGAATTCGTTGATTCACTTACTTATTTCGAGAACGTGGGAACACGCCTTAAACCGCGATACAAGGCGGGAAGATTATTGCGTAACCAGGGACGTCCCATTCGATTGGATCTCTGCATGATCACACCCGTGAGTGTTGATTGGGACAGGGATGGGGACATTGACCTCGTGATCGGTGAAGAAGATGGTCGTGTAGCACTGCTAGAGAATACGGGGCGTACGGCTGACGGTTTGCCCCAGTTCTTACCGCCACGCCACTTCAAACAGCAGGCAGATGGTATCAAGTTTGGTGCACTGGCGACTCCCTGTGGTTTTGATTGGGATGGTGATGGCGATGACGATGTTATCTGTGGCAATACTGCCGGCCAAATCGCCTGGATCGAGAACCTGGGGCAAGGACGCTGGGCAGCACCCCGATTACTGAAAGCAGCTGGCAAGCAGATACAAATACAGGCCGGAGAAAACGGTTCGATTCAAGGACCCGCAGAAGCCAAATGGGGATACACCACGCTGACCGTCGGTGACTGGGATCACGATGGACTGCCAGATATCGTGGCCAATTCGATTTGGGGCAAAGTGATCTGGTATCGCAATACGGGCCAGCGCGGCAAACCACGATTGGCAGCCGCTCAACCCGTGCAAGTTGCCGGTACCGGGCGGACTGCTAAACCGGCCTGGAACTGGTGGGACCCGGTCGCGGGGACCCTGGTAACGCAGTGGCGGACGACGCCAGTGATCGTGGACTGGAACCAGGATGGATTGAACGATTTGGTGATGTTAGACCAGGAAGGCTATCTAACCTGGTGGCAACGAACCCGGCGCGATGGACGGCTTTCCCTGTTACGGCCGGTACGCTGCTTTGTGACACCGGACGGAAAACCACTGCGTCTGACAACGCGTACTGCCGGAGGTAGTGGACGACGAAAGTTGGCTATCGTTGATTGGGATGGCGATGGTCGCTTAGACCTGTTAGTGAATTCAGTCAACGCAGACTGGTATCGGAATCTGTCCGACCATGACGGTCAGTTCGTGTTACAGAACCAGGGCCCGTTAGCCGAACGTCGACTGGCAGGTCATACATCCAGTCCGACGGTGGTTGACTGGAACCAGGACGGTCGTCCTGAGCTGCTCATTGGTGCGGAAGATGGCTACCTGTACCACATGCCAAGAGATCCAGGGCCGAAGTGACGCTGGCCTCATTATGGAATGGGTGCAATGAGCTCGTCATCATGGAAGGACAGCCTGCTGGTACTACCGTCGTCATTCCAGAAAGTCCAGGGACCCTGTTTCTGCCCCTTGATAAAGGAGCCCTCGTATTCACGTTTGCCCGCTTCATTCCAGAAGATCCAGGCACCAACTTCCTGTCCCTGTTGATATTTCCCGGCAGCTGATTTTACCCCGTTGTCGTGCCGCAATACCCATTTTCCCTGGCGAAGTCCAAAACGAACTGGACCCTCGGCGCGTGCATCATAATAGGTCGACTGATATTGGCTGTCCAAGGAAACTTCTCCAGTCGGTGTCGCTCGGTAGACCACCAACTCGCCATCCAGGAATTGCTCGGCTTCTGAATGTGTCTGGTTCCAGTGGGTGGCAAGATAGCGAGCCATGTCGTGTCGAAAGATAAATCCGACCGGGGCGGTTGCTTCCCGATGCAACTGCATCCAGCGCTGCGAGGGAAACGGGACAGCTGTGGCAGGAAAAGGGTCCCCTTGACCGGTTGCCTGGTTTCGTAGCAACTCCACCTGCTGGCCATTTTTCAGGCGTCCGAAAAAGGCAAATCGATAAAGATGATCTTGCGGGTTGTCAAACATGGTCCACCGCTGGCCAAAGTTCAGCAGGGTGCCGGCCTGGGAAAACTTGTTGAGCGCGGGTGGCCAGCCCTGACGGTAGGCCAGCGTGAACACGTTGTAGAGCGTGACGTATCCGATGCAACAACAACCCAACACCAGCCCCAGTCGTTTACACCAGGGAGGCCAGGCGACCGTATCGCTGCCTGCCTCAACTGGACTTAATGAATCGGTCGCGCCCTTGGCCGCTGGATTGGCGCTTTGCGCAGGCAGGTCCAAGCGGTCGCTTCTTGCTTTCCAGAAGAGAGTAGCGCGCGGCAGCCTGTTCCACCAACTGCCCGGCACGAAAAGCGTTAGCAGGGCCAGGCTGGCATAGGAGAACATCATGACGGTGAGCGACATTTCGATTCCGATGTGCAATCCCAGGAAGCAAACCAGTGCGATGGGGCGAAGAAACCTGGTCCCAACTGGGCAAAATAGCAGCAGCGGGCCCAACAGTTCCAGGCCCACAGTGGCCTGCGTTGAGAAATGTAGCAGCAACGGAAAATTTAACAGCCAGTTACCAAAGGGCCGCCTGACGGTCACATCAGAGAGGGCCATGGCCACGGCGTCACCGTTGAGCCAGACCGGATTGAGTTTCCAAAGGCCCGTAAACACGTACATCATGGCGATCTGCAGCAAGATGCCCGCACTGGCGATAGAAAGAGTGTCTCCTGGACCAGCAAGCCTTTGCGGTTGGCGAC
>JAYGDG010000104.1:0-13175 GCA_046583015.1 Pirellulaceae bacterium
TGTACTCCAATCAGCGGGCGTACTGCAGCTGAATATGCGTTATCTTAAGTTGACGTTTTCTGTAGAGGTAGCCGACCCGGCAGGGGATTCAGCGGATTTTTTACCATGAAGTCGCGTTGGCGGAAGCCGCTTTAGGAACAAGAGGTGCCATGATGTTTCCAGGTCGCTATTCATTGATCGCTCTGCTCTTCGTGTTGGGGCTGGCTGGGTTCGATCCATCAAGTCGGCCGGCAGTGGCTGGCGACTGGCCGCAGATCCTTGGTCCGTCGCGCAACGGGCAGGCAATCGGAGAAACCCTGGATGCGGCACGTTTCAAGAAAACTCCCGCGGTCCACTGGTCCTACGCAGTAGGTGCGGGCTTCGCCGGTCCGGCCGTTGTAGGTGATCGTGTTATTGTGTTTCATCGGCTGGGCGACCAGGAACGGGTTGAATGCCTGTCGGCAACTACTGGCAAGCCGCAGTGGCAGACGAATTTTCCGGCCAGTTATCAAGGGGGTTCCAATCCGGATGACGGCCCGCGTTGTGTGCCGACGATTCACGCGGGTCGCATCTACCTGTTTGGTGCCCATGGCGATCTTTACTGTGTTGATTTAAAAACCGGGAAAAAATACTGGACCCGGGATGCCTATGGCGAGTTCTCAGGGAACGATGGTTATTTTGGTGCTGGCAGTTCTCCACTGGTAGCCGATGGAAAACTGCTCGTCAACGTGGGAGGCCGTGGTGATGCGGGCCTGGTGGCGTTCGACTTGGAAACTGGAAAAACTGCCTGGAAGATGGGGCAGGAGGCGGCCAGTTACTCTTCGCCCACGCTAACAACGCTCGGTGGCCGCAACGTTGCCGTCTTTGTCACACGACTAAATGTCCTGGCGGTAGATCCCAAGACGGGAAAAGAGTTCTTTCGCTTCTCCTTCGGTAAACAGGGTCCCACGGTCAACGCCGCCACGCCACTGGTCTTTGACAACCAGTTATTTGTGACAGCCAGTTACGGGGTTGGGGCGAGTTTGCGGAAGATCTCCCTGCAAGGGGCTCAACCCGTTTGGGCGAATGACCAGGCCATGTCAAGTCAGTATTCAACCTGTGTCTACCTGGATGGTTACCTCTACGGCGCACATGGTCGCGAGGACGTGGGAATAGCCCAATTCCGTTGCGTGAAGGCTCAGACCGGAAAGGTCATGTGGTCCCAACCAGGCTTTGGAGTCACTCATACCATCCTGGCCGGAAAACACCTGTTGCTACTCAACACGACAGGTCAATTGACCCTGGCCAAGGCCTCTGCGGAAAAATTTCAGCAACTCCAGCAACACAAGGTCGGACGTGGCACGACGCGGGCTTTGCCTGCACTGGCAAATGGACGCTTTTATTTTCGTACCAGCGACGGGGGCAAAGGGCAATTAACCTGCTTGCAAGTTGGAGTCAGTGTCAAGACTCGCTAACTGACGGCTGACCCCTGGCGCTCGAAACCGATCTTGTTGAGTGCCTCGTAAACTTCTTCGAGTGTCTTCTCACCAAAATTTGAGATTTCCAGCAGATCTTCCGGGGTGCAATTGAGCAGGTCACGGACCGAAAAGATGCCCCGTTCTTCGAGGCAATTGGTGGTTCGAACACTTAAGCCAATTTCGGCAGTGCTCATCTCCAATCGCAGCTTCATGAGGCGATTGTTTTCTCCCGTAGTACTTAAACGAATCCGAGTGCCCATGGTATCCCTTCCAGGTTGAAACGTGCAGTCCCTTGTTAGCGATCATCGTCGATCGCGGATTCTGTGACCGAAAGTATACAAAAACTACTGAGCCTTCGTCATCGGTAAGACCCATTATTTTCATAAAAAGGAACGGACTCGCGGAAAAACCTGCTAGCATTCCCTGGACAAGCATCGCGACGGAGAGTCCTCGATCCTCCGAGGGATTGGGAGCCATTGCTGGAACTGGCCTGCCAGGTTGCCTGCGGGAGGGGCTTTACAAGGACTGGATTGCAGATTGCAATAGGAAAAACGCGCGAGTAGTTCGGAAGGAGACGAGCGATTGGGTGGAGCGTCGGTAGTTGAATTATTAGAGGGATTGACGACCGCACAGCAAGAGGCGGTTCAGCATGTGGATGGGCCGCTCTTGATGCTGGCTGGTCCTGGGAGTGGCAAGACGCGCGTGGTCACCCATCGCATTGCCTACCTGCTGCACCAGGGAATTTCGCCGCGCAACATCCTGGCGTTGACTTTTACCAACAAGGCCGCCAACGAAATGCGGATTCGTTTGGAGCGGCTGGCTGGTCATCCGTCTGTTTGGATGGGCACCTTTCACGGGTTTTGTGCGAGGTTCTTGCGTCGTTATGCGAGCCTGGCTGGGTTAGCTGAGAATTATTCCATTCTTGATGCGGGGGATGCTCGCAAGGCCTTCAAGCAGGCGCTTGTTGATTCAAAGGTTGAATTGACCTACTGTTCTCCCGAATCGGTGGCAACGGCGATCAGTTGGGCCAAGAGCAGTTTGATTTCACCGGAAGATTACCAGGCTCGACCAGGCAATCCGACCGGGGCCATTGTGGAAGAGGTTTACCCTCATTACCAGCGTGCTTTACGGGCTTCCAATGCGGTCGACTTTGATGACTTGTTGATGTACACGGCGCAATTACTGCGCGACAACGCTGAGTTACGACAGGAGTTGGATGAGCGTTACCGGTATATCATGGTTGACGAGTACCAGGACACCAACATGGCGCAGTACGCGATCATTCGTGCGCTTTCGCAAGACGTGCCCAATCTGGCAGTGACCGGTGATCCTGACCAGTCGATTTATGGCTGGCGGGGAGCTGACTTGTCGAACATCCTGGAGTTTGAACGGGACTTCCCGAACGTCCAGGTGGTCCGACTGGAACAGAACTACCGTAGCACTCCGAACATCCTCCAGGTAGCGGATGCGTTGATATCTCACAACGTGAATCGCAAGCGGAAGACGTTGTTTACAGATAATTCGGCGGGGCGGCCGGTACGCCTGATCGTTTTTCCCGATAGCCGGGACGAGGCGGACAGTATTGCTGCTTCGATTCTTGGCGAGGTGTCTCAGGGAAGGCGTGATTTTCGTGACTTTGCCATCTTTTACCGCATCAACGCACTTTCACGTTCATTGGAATTCGCCTTGAGGAACCTGGAGATACCCTACCAGATTGTGCACGGTTTGGAGTTCTATCAGCGGAAAGAAGTCAAGGACATCCTGGCTTACTTGTTTCTACTGCACAATCCACAGCATGACGTGGCTTTCTTGAGGATTATCAACACGCCCAGGCGCGGGATTGGCAAGAAATCAATCCAGTTGTTGCAGCAACATGCGCAGCGGCATGGTTTATGTTTACTGGAGGCAGCTCGCGAAGCTGGCTTGATCGAGTCGCTGGCCAAGCGTTCGGCGGTAGCGATTGCCAAGTTTGTGGCGGTTTACGATACGCTGACTGTGGAACCGGCTGACCAGCTGGAAAACCTGATTACCACGGTGATCGATCGGACAAGGTATGCCGCTCACCTGGAGAAATCAGCTGCCGAGGAAGACCAGGAACGGCTGGCGAACATCGAGGAATTGGTGACAGCTGCCCAGGAATTTGACCAGCATCATCCAGAAGAAAATCGTTTGCAACGGTTCCTGGAGCAAGCTTCGCTGGTAAGTGATTCAGATGGTTGGGAAAGTGACCCGGACCAGGTCACCCTGATGACTTTACACGCTGCCAAGGGGCTGGAATTTCCAGTTGTTTTTATCATGGCGTTAGAGCAGGGAATGATTCCCCATGAACGTAGCCAAGAAGATCCAGATCAGTTGGAGGAGGAACGACGGTTGCTGTTCGTGGGAATTACCCGTGCGGAAGCGGAGTTGCAGTTAAGTTTAGCCCAGCGGCGGACGTTCCGCGGTACCGAACGGCTGGTCGTTCCAAGCGAGTTTCTCATGGAAATGCCGCGCGAGGAAATGGAAACGGTCCAACCGATGGAGCCCCTGGGAGATTCCCGGTGGGAAGACGAGGATGATTTTATCGATGCGATTCCTGGTGACGAACAGTATTTCCAGGATGATGCGGACCTGGCTGCCGTTGAGCGTCGGCAGGGATCGACCGATCCGAACGCCAGCAGGTTAATGACTGCGGCCGACCTGCTTAACCAGCAAGCGGAGCAGCAACAGCCGCGTTGTCCACCCGGCTCTTTTCGTAAGGGGATGCTGGTTAAGCATCCGGAATACGGGCCAGGGACAATCCTGAAATTGACCGGTACGGGAGCGAAGCGTACCGCCACGGTGAAGTTCTTTACTGCGGGAGAAAAGAAGTTTCGTTTACTGCATGCCCCCTTGCAGCCGGTTCAGTCGGGTGGAGACGAGGAAGGTCCAGATGACACGGAGATGGCTTAGTTCGAGAATAGCATGAGCGACCGATACCTGAAGATTGCGCAGTTGCGTGAACCCGCGGCATTGCGAGACCGCCTAAGTGAGTTGAAGCTGGAGTTGCCAGTTGACGATCAGATTCTGACCCGTGAGGAAGAATCTCCCTTGGCGAGATCCTGGCAGGTTGGTTCGCTGGAAGTGGGTAATCGCTGGTGCATCCATCCAATGGAGGGATGGGATGCTCAAGCGGATGGTTCGCCTTCAGAGAAAACACTGCGACGCTGGCACAACTTTGGAGCCAGTGGCGCGAAGCTGATTTGGGGTGGTGAGGCTGCTGCTGTACGCCTGGATGGGCGGGCTAATCCCAATCAGACGCTGGCACTCGCAAGCAACCAGCAGGGCCTGGCGGCGTTGCTGGCGGAATTGCAGGGTGCCCATCGAGAACACGTTGGGTCCCTGGATGATTTACTGGTGGGGTTGCAGTTGACCCACTCGGGTCGTTTTTCCCGACCACACGACAAGCAACTGGAGCCACGCATTGCTTATCACCATCCCTTGCTGGACGAAAAGTTTCAGATTGATCCGGATGATGACAGCGTGGTCTGGTCGGATGAAGATTTGGAGCAACTGATCGATGATTATGTTGCTGCTGCAGAAGTTGCCCAGCGTGTTGGATTCCAGTTTGTTGATATCAAGGCCTGCCATGGTTATTTGTTGCATGAATTTCTCAGTGCCCGCTGCCGTCCGGGAAAATTTGGTGGTGATTTTTCCGGGCGAACGCAGTTGCTGCGCGAGATCATTGAGCGCGTTAAGCAGCGTTGTCCCAAGCTGATGATCGGGGTGCGACTGAGTGTCTTTGACACGCCACCCTTTGTTACCAGTCGTGAAGTGGGCCGCCCCATGCCCTTTGAGCACCTGTTGCCTTACCAGTATGGCTTTGGCGTGAATCCAGCAGACCCGTTTGAGTGGGATTGGGAAGAACCGTTTCAACTGGTTTCCCAACTGCAAGAGTTGGGGGTAGCAATGATCAACATTTCCTGTGGCAGCCCTTACTACAATCCCCATCTCCAGCGTCCGGCGATTTTTCCTCCCAGCGATGGTTACCAGCCGCCGGAAGATCCGCTGGTCGCAGTGGTCCGGCAGATCCAGGCGGTTCGCTGTTTCAAAGAGGCTTTTCCTGAATTGCCCCTGGTCGGAAGCGGTTACTCGTATCTCCAGGATTACTTGCCCCACGTGGCTCAAGCGGTGGTGCGGGCAGGTTGGGTCGATGTGGTTGGATTGGGGCGGATGGTTTTGTCTTATCCCGAGTTGCCTAGGGACACGTTGAAGCTGGGAAAACTGCAGCGAAAACGTCTCTGTCGGACCTTTAGCGACTGTACCACGGCACCTCGTCACGGCCTGGTTTCGGGCTGTTTCCCCTTGGACGAATACTATAAACGCTTGCCCGCAGCTAAGCAGTTGCAGAAGGTGAAGAAACAGTTGTAGTGGCAGAAGCTGTCGTTCCCTCGAAACGGTTTGCCAGTTACAATCGTTGCCGGACATGATGACCAATGCTCAGACGTCAACCAGTGGTTTGACACGGCTGCGGGATTTGTCCCGTGGTGTGCAAAACCTGGCAGGCTTCGATCAGGCGATTGATGCATTACGCAGTAATGCACTGGTCACTATCGACGGAGTCTGGGGATCAGCGTGCGCGCTCGTGGCAGCCACGCTACTTAAACAACATCCCCCCTTGTTGCTTGTCGTTTGTCCGCATCCTCGCGAGGTCGATCAGTTTGTCGATGACTTGTCTCTATTCGTTGATGCAGAGACGATGGTTTTTCCGGCCTGGGATTCGCCTGCTGGCGAGGATGAACTGTTGGACGAGACGTATGGCGATCGTCTCCGGACGTTGAAACAGTTGTTGCAGATCCAAACTCGGCAGGACCAGCGGGAGACCACTGACGAATTGCCGCCGGTGGTGGTTACCAGTATCCAGAGTTTACTCAACCCGGTTCCCCGCTGCGAGCAGGTGCTGGGAAATAGTCGCACGATCCGGGTTGGTGACCAGTTTGATCTGGAAGCCTGGCTCGATTGGCTGGTTGCCCAGGGGTTTCATGCTACGACGGCCGTCAATTTAGCTGGCGAGTTTTCCTCGCGGGGCGGCATCATTGATCTGTTTGCACCAGATTGGGACAGTCCCGTACGGGTGGAACTGTTTGGCGACGAAGTAGAGTCGATTCGGGGATTCGAGGTGGCTTCACAACGCAACCTGGAATCATTGCAGCAGGTGGAGATCACGGTACCGGGAACGACTCGTGAGTATGACGAGTTTATCACGGCCTATTTACCTGCCGGCAGTTGGGTCGTGAACCTGGCAACCGACCAGGCAGAGGAACTGGCCGGTCAATATCAAGATCGGCTGGGAAAAGAGGCCAATACGCATGATTACCGGCAGCTGCTGGAGAGGCTTCAGCAATTTGGTTTGGCCCAATGCTGGGCCTTGGCGCCGGGTGACCTGGAGCCGGTTTTTCGTTTTCCGATGGCGTCCGTGGAGCGATTTAGTGGAGACATGGACAAGGTGCGCAGCCAGTTGGATCACATGGGCCATGATCAAGAAGTTTTCCTGGTGGGTGCCACGCAAGCTGATGTGGATCGGCTACAGCAGATCCTCAGAGAGACACGCTTAGCAGCGACCAACCAGATTCACTATGTCCTGGGCAATCTCTCGGCCGGATTCCGACTGGTAACGGAAAACAAATTGCTGGTTTCCGTTAGCGAGTTATTTCAGCGGAAAGAAATCCGTCGGCCCAAACGTCGGCGGCAGGGAAGAGCCATTGACAGCTTCCTGGAATTGTCTGAAGGAGACCTGGTGGTTCATCTTTCACATGGGATTGCTCGCTACCGAGGACTCCAAATAATCACCCAGGAGGGCCAGTCGGAGGAGCATCTCACGCTGGAGTTTCACGGTGGCACCAATGTCTATGTGCCAGTCAATCGGATCGAGCTGGTCCAGAAGTACGTGGGAGGCAGTAAACGCCGGCCGCAGCTGGCTCGCATTGGCGGGCAAAGCTGGCAACGGCAAAAGCAAGCTGCCCAGCGATCCGTCATGGATGTGGCTACTGAGATGCTGCAGTTGCAAGCGGCCCGGCAGTCGCGGCCTGGCATTACCTTTGCTACCGATTCTTCCTGGCAACAGGATTTTGATGCGGCTTTTCCCTACCAGGAGACGGCCGATCAGCAGCTGAGTATTGCCGCAGTGAAAAAGGACATGGAAGCGCCCCGTCCGATGGATCGACTGTTATGTGGGGATGTGGGGTTCGGCAAGACCGAAGTAGCGATGCGAGCTGCCTTCAAAGCCGTGGACAGTGGATACCAGGTGGCAGTCATGGTTCCCACAACCATCCTGACAGAACAACATTACCGGACCTTCGTGGAACGACTGGCTGGATTCCCAATTGAGGTGGCTAAGCTGAGTCGCTTTTCGACAACGGCACAGCAGCGTGCGGTCGTGGAAGGTCTTCAATCTGGTCGGACGGATATTGTCATCGGCACGCATCGACTGGCGTCGAAGGATGTACAGTTTGCGAACCTGGGACTGCTGATCATCGATGAGGAACAACGATTTGGTGTCAAGATTAAAGAACGCCTGAAATCCGTCCGGCATACGGTCGATGTACTTACCCTCAGTGCTACACCAATTCCACGGACCCTGCACCTTTCGCTGGTCGGTATGAGAGACATTTCTAACCTGGAGACACCACCGGAAGACCGGCGCTCGATTAAGACCGAAGTGACACGATTCCAGGAAAAGCTGATTCGACAGGCCGTGTTACGAGAGTTGAATCGAGGTGGGCAAATCTACTTCGTCCACAACCGTGTTCAAGATATTGAGAGTGTTGCTGGAAGATTAAAACAAATTGTTCCGGAAGCCTCGATCGGGATCGGCCATGGTCAAATGGCCGAGAGGGAACTGGAACGGGTCATGGTTGATTTCGTCTCACATCGTTTTGATCTGCTGCTGGCTACTACGATTGTCGAAAATGGTCTCGATATCCAACGTGCCAACACTATGTTCATCGATGAAGCCGATCGGTATGGACTGGCTGACCTGCATCAGTTGCGGGGACGCGTGGGGCGTTATAAACACCAGGGATACTGTTACCTGCTGATTGATCGGACTAAGTACATTTCCCCCACGGCGTCCCGGCGTTTACGGGCGATCGAAGAATTTAGTGAAATGGGTGCCGGCTTTGCCATCGCCATGAGAGACCTGGAAATTCGTGGAGCAGGAAATCTGCTGGGGCATGAACAGAGCGGGCATATTTCCACCATTGGTTATGAGTTGTACTGTCAGTTACTCGAGAAGGCCGTCCGCTCACTCAAGAAAATGGCACCACCGATCAATACTGACGTTGAAATTGATCTGCCCGGGTCCGCCTATTTGCCTGCCGATTACGTTACCCACCAGCGAGACAAGATCGATCTCTACCGGCGTCTTTCTGCCATCAGTGCTTTTAAGCAAATTGACGATTTGCGAGAGGAACTGCGAGACCGGTTTGGACCGCTACCAGAGACGGTCGACCGCTTGCTGCTGCTTGCCAGGTTGCGACTGGAAGCAGCGGTTTGGAATATCTCCATGATCTTCCGTGAAGAAGACTTCCTGGTCTTCAAATGTCGCGATCAACAGCGCCTGGAGCAACTCGTGGCCCTTAATCCGGGTCGTTTAAGACTGGTCGATGCCCAAACTGCCTATTGCCCGATACCCCCCGAAGAAACTAGTTGGAACAAGATTGTGGAACTGCTCAAATTGGTGTTGCAGTTGACTGAAGAACCTTCGTAGAATTCTGCCCCGCTGATGGTTCCCGGAGGGGGAATGATCTTGGCGTCACAGATCCTAACTGCCCTTAGAGTGGGTGGTTGTCGCTGTTCAACTTTCTGCGAGGTAGCTTAAGTTCGTGCGTTTTTTATCCTTGATACTCTTTGGTTTACTGATGGGTTTGGTATCCAGTGCCTGGTCGGCACCTCCCACAACTGTTTTTCCGGTCCCTGCTCGGACGCCAACCGAGCTGCCGGCTGGTCAGGGTCCGGTCGTACCGGCAGCGGCTTCCTCGACGTCCCAGCTATTGCCACCGGTCGGAGGTTCCTTCCCGGTTCGGTTGCCACCGGTCGGTTACCCGTCGCTGCCTGGTGTACCGGCGACAACCCCGTCCCAATCAAACTTCCCACGGCCAGTGGAGTCGCCGCGACAGGTTTTTACGGCTGCCCAGGTGATTGCCGTGGTGGGCGATCAATTCGTGCTGGCAGGTGACTTGTTGCCACAGGTGGAAATGATCGTGGAATCGGTACTGGCCAGGATGAGCCCGGAACAAAGAGGTCGTGAAGGGGTCAAGATCCAGCAACAGCGTGATGTTCTGCTGCGCAAGATACTGGACCAAACGATTGAGAGAAAGATGCTCTACGTGGCTTTCCTGCGGAGCATACCGGAGGCTCGTCGCGAGGAAGCACTACCCATGATTCAGCAGCAGACGGAAAAATCCTTTGAAGAGTCGATGGGAAAAACACTGGCCAAAGTCCGTGAGGCGAAACCCTCGGAATTGGTGGCTTTAACTCGCCAGAATCCGCAACAGGTTCGGCTGGCTAAGTTGATGGTGGCCAACGAGGCAGTTGCCCTCGGGCAGCTTGATTTATTGTTGCGGCGGTATGGATCTTCCCTGGAACAGGAAAAGCGGTTTTATGCAGAACGTAACCTGGGTCGATCGATCATTGGACAGAACATTGATCGTAACAGGGAAGTAACACACCAGCAGATGCTGGACTACTACCGGGAACACTTGCCGGATTACGAAATTCAGGCCCAGGTACGTTGGGAGCGATTGTCGGCCCATTTCTCCAAGACACCGGACAAGGAAGCTGCCTACCGGATGATTGCTGAGTTGGGTAACGAGGTCTTGCGCGGTGCTCCGTTTTCAGCGGTGGCCAAGCGGCGATCTCATGGCTTACGGGCCGCTCAAGGTGGTCGCTATGACTGGACGGCTAAAGGTAGCTTGCGATCTGTCCAAATCGAAGAAGCTCTCTACAAACTGCCACTGAATCGATTGAGTCAGATTATCGAAGATGATCGTGGATTCCACATTGTTCGCATCTTAGATCGCAGGGAAGCTGGACATGTGCCCTTCGGTGAAGTGCAGGTGAAAATCAAGGGAGTGTTTCAGAAGAAGCACTTTGATGAGCAGCTGAGTGAATACATCGCCAAGCTGCGGGATGATGTCAGTGTCTGGACCATTTACGATGGTGGGCCAGGGGGCATGACGCCACCGAATCCAGCAGCTCCTTGATCAGCGACGAGCAGTACTCAGGTCTTGCTTATTGCCAGCAGTTGGCCCTGATTGCTTGCCGGCCAGCGGACAGTCGCTATATTGTGCGGCATGGATATCGAACCTGGTGGTCAGAGCCCCTGCTGTAATTTGGAATTCAAGGCGCGTCTGGCGTCTTTAGAAACCGCCCATCAGCTCGCTCAAGAAGTCTCGACACGAGCTCCGCTGCGAGAATTTCAGGTGGATACCTACTTTCATTGCCCCCAAGGTCGGTTGAAATTGCGACAGATCGATCGGTGTCGTGGTCAGTTAATCTGGTATCAGCGGGCTGATCAGGCCGCGGCACGGGAGAGTCATTACCAGTTGATAGAAATTACGGAGGTTGACGCGGTTTGCCAGCTATTGCGTGCTGCCCTGGGGATCCGCTCCCGCGTTGAGAAGCAGCGAACGGTCTACTGGTTTGAAAATGTCCGAATTCATATCGATGAAGTACGGGCCTTAGGGACTTTTATTGAATTTGAGGCGGTGATCAGCACGCCCGCTGAGCGAGCGGCTGCGGCGGACCAGTTAGAGTTCTTGTCCGATGCCCTAAAGATCAATGCAACTGACGTTCTGACCATGTCTTATGGAGACATGGTGGAAAATAGGGGGGCAGCCGGGCAACTGGTGACTGGTGGGGGTTTGGCTGGCAAATGAGATTTGCCGGCTTAGGTTCATTGTCGAGTTGCTAACCGGCAGTTAAACTGCGTGTGCCATGAACGGCTTCGCGGACACGGGTCGACGCGATGGAGACGGTCAAATGAGTACGGTAATGCCAGGGAAAGCAACGATGTCCGAGCACGCAAAACTGAAGATTGATGACCAGGAAATTGATATTCCGATTACGGTAGGGACTGAAAACGAACGGGCCTTGAGTATCGGCAAGTTACGGGCCGAGACCGGCCTGATCACGCTCGACGAAGGCTACGTGAACACCGGTTCCGCTCAGAGTGCCATCACTTACCTGGACGGAGAATCCGGTATCCTGAGGTATCGTGGTTATCCGATTGAGGACATTGCAGCCCACTGTGATTTCGTGGAAACCTGCTACCTGGTGATGTATGGCGAGTTGCCGACTGCCGAGCAGTTAGAGACGTTTCGCATGTCGATTTGCAAGCACACGATGTTGCACGAAGACATCCGATTGTTCTACAACGGTTTCCCGCGGGATGCCCATCCGATGGCAATATTGTCGTCGGTTGTCAGCGGCATGTCGACCTTTTACCAGGATTCGCTCGATCCTCACGACCCGCGGCAGGTTGAAATTTCCGTCCATCGCCTGCTGGCCAAGCTGCCGACGATTGCGGCTTACAGTTACAAGAAGTCGATTGGTCAGCCGTTTATAGACCCTTTCAATGACTTGACTTATTGTGAGAATTTTTTGCGTATGATGTTTGCGGTTCCCAGTGAACCGTATGTAATCGATTCGGATTTTGTGGATGCCTTGAACCTGCTGTTGATTGTCCATGCGGACCATGAACAAAATTGTAGTACTTCTACAGTACGGATGGTCGGGTCATCCAATGCAAATCTGTTCGCATCAATTTCAGCTGGGATTGGCGCTCTCTGGGGACCGCTGCATGGCGGTGCTAACGAAGCGTGTGTCAACATGTTGGAACAGATTATCGAGAAGGGTGGGGATGTTAAAAAGTTTGTCGACATGGCCAAAGACAAGAAAAGCGGATATCGCTTAATGGGATTTGGTCATCGTGTCTACAAGAACCATGATCCAAGAGCTCGCTTGATCAAGACCCATTGCGACAAGCTGCTGGCGAAACTCGATATCAAGGATCCCTTGTTCGAAGTGGCCCAGGAGCTGGAAGAAGTCGCGCTTAATGATCCCTACTTCATCGAACGTCGCCTGTATCCCAACGTTGATTTTTATTCAGGCGTGATTTATCGGGCGATCGGAATTCCCGTTCCCATGTTCACAGTCTTGTTTGCCATGGGACGACTGCCCGGCTGGATTGCACACTGGATGGAAATGCACGCTTCGGAGAACTTCCGAATTTGTCGACCGCGCCAGGTTTATACTGGTAGCCCCGAGCGGGCGATTGTTCCCATCGACCAGCGCGGCTAGGAAAAACTTGCTCGCGGTTCTTCCTGGATCAGGAGCTCTTGAGCTTTTCCGCCTCCTGCTCGAGCGTGGCGATCTCGCTTTCCAGGCGTTCCACCTCACCAGGTTCGTCGTCCTGCTGGCGGGCTCCAGAGAGTTGCAGACGGAGTTTTTGCAGCGTTTTACGAACAATGTCGAGTCTTTTCTTGGTCTTCTTGTCCATGCTGTGCTTATCCGAAAAAACGTGCCGCTTGCTACCAGCTTTCAGTCGGTCAACCGAGTTTCCATATTCTAGCATTTGCTAAGCAATGAGCCATCTCGGGCCTGGTCAAAGGTCTCGATCGCAGCAGACGGTGTTTTTTCCGACTCTGCTGGCTTCGGTTCCCGGTCTGCCAGTCGCATGGCTCCGGCGATACAGATCAGCAGCACGGCCAGCAGGATATT